>JBBISV010000046.1:0-18968 GCA_037441085.1 Gammaproteobacteria bacterium
CGGCGCCGCCGCGGCCGTGGCCGCCGCGCCCTTGGCGCCGGCCGCCGGAGCCTGACCCGCGGCGGGCGTCGCGGGAATCGGCGGCGCCCCCGACGTGCCGGGCGGCTGGTTGCTGAGCGCCCCCGGTATTCCCTGCGTGCCGTCGCCGTCGCGGCGGGTGTCGCTGCTCTCCTGCTCGCTGCGCACCGCGGTCTTTTGCGGGTCGTAGTTCTCGCGGGTCTCCTCGGTCTCGGTGAAGTCGACATCGGCGGTGACCGTCGCCTGCACGCGCCCCGGGCCGACGATCGGCTCCAACAGCCGGACGATGCGCTGTTGATAGCTCTCGTCCAGCTTGTGCGTATAGGCGAATTGACGATTGGTCTCGGCCGCCTGGGGATTCTGGTCGGGTGAATTCAACAACGCGCCGGTTTGATCGACGAGCGTGACGTCCGTCGCCGCCAGGTCCGGTACGCTCGAGGCGACCAGGTGCACGATCGCGGCGACCTGCCCCGGGTCGAGCTGCCGCCCGGGGTACAACTGCAGCAGCACCGAGGCGGTGGCGCGATGGGAATCCCGCAGGAACACGGAAGGGGTCGGGATCGCGAGATGCACACGCGCGCTCTCGACGCCCTGGACCTTGGCGATCGTGCGCGCGAGCTCGTTCTCCATCATGGATTGGTAGCGCAGCCGGTCCATCAGCGAACTGGTGCCGAAGGACGAGTCCTTTTGCAGCATCTCCATGCCCATGGCGTCGCTCTGCGGCAATCCCTGGCCCGCGAGCTTGATCCGCGCATCCTGCAGTTCGGTTTCGGGCACCATGATGGCTCCGGCCGGATTCAGTTTGAACTGGATTCCGGAGGCCGTCAGCGCGTCCATGACCTGGCCGCTTTCCCGCTCCGACAGCTGGCCGTAGAGCACGGTGTAGTTCGGGCCCTGCGACCAGAGGACGAGCCAGATCGCGGCGGCGACGGCCACGGCGACGCCCGCGAGCAGCGCGACCTGCTTGAGTCCCGGAATCGCATCCAACAGGCCCCGCGCGGGGGCCGGCAAAGCGTCGGCCATGGGTCAATCCTCGGCTGCCCTCACACGGGCATGTTCATAACCTGGTTGTAAGCGTCGATCAGCTTGTTCCTGACCTCGGCCATCGCGCGGAACGCGATGCCCGCCTTCTGAACCTCGAGCATGACTCGCGTCAGGTCGACGTTCTTGTCGCCGGCCTCGTAGGAATTGGCGAGCGCATCGGCGCGGTTCTGCATCTGCGCGACGCCGTCGATCGAGTTCTTCATCATCTGCGCGAAGTCCGGACCCTGCGCGCCGATCGCGCCCGCCGTCGGCGCCTTGGGCGACTCGAACTGGACGCCGCCGACCCGCGCCTGCAGCGCGCGCATCTCGGCGAGGACCTGGGAGATCTGGGGGCTGCTCATGGGTTCAAACCGCCGCGAACTGGGCTTCGTGGCCGCGCGGCACCTGGATGCCGGCCGCCTTGAGCCGCTGCAACTTGTACCGCAGGGTGCGCGGGCTGATCCCGAGTCGCTCGGCTGCGAGCTTGCGGCTCCCGGCGGTGAGCGCGAGGGTCGCGAGGATCAGTTCCCGTTCGCGATCCTTCAGGTCCCGATCGAGGCCGGCCTCGCCGTCGATGTCGTCCGGCGGACCCTCCTCGGCGGCCGCGGCGACCGTGGCGGCCCCGACCTGCGGAGCGATTTCGAGCGCATCGGCGGTGATCGCGCCGCCCCCGGTGAGCCATGCCGCGCGCTGCACGATGTTGGACAACTCGCGCGCGTTGCCGGGCCACTCATACGCGAGCAGCTTCAATTCCGCGTCGCGTGACAATTCCGGCGGCGTTTGCCCGGCGCGGGCGCAGCCGAGGATCGCGCGACGCGCGAGCGGCAGGATGTCGCCGCGCCGTTCACGCAGCGCCGGCAGGCGCAGCGACATCACGTTCAGCCGATAGTAAAGGTCGGCGCGAAACCGGCCCGCGCGCGCCTCGTCGGCGAGATTGCGGTTCGAGGTCGCGATCACCCGCACGTCGAGGCTCAGTGTGCGGGTCCCGCCCAGGCGCTCGACCTCGCGTTCCTGCAGCACGCGCAGGATCTTCGCCTGCAGGCCCAGATTCATCTCCGATATCTCGTCGAGCAACAGCGTGCCGCCCTGCGCCTGCTCGAATTTTCCGGCGTGCGCGCCGAGCGCCCCGGTGAAAGCGCCCTTCTCGTGGCCGAACAGGGTGGCCTCCAGCATGTTCTCGGGTATCGCGGCGCAATTGATCGCGACGAACGGCTTGTCGGACCGCGCGGAGCAGTCGCGGATGAAGCGCGCGTACACCTCCTTGCCGGTGCCGCTCTCCCCGGTGATCAGCACCGTGGCGTCGGTCTCCGCGATCCGCTGCGCGAGCGCGACGAGCTTGCGTGATTCGGGGTCGGCGGCCACCAGATCCCGCGGCGCGACGCGGTTGGCGAGCTGTCGTCGTGCGATGTCGATCAGCGCCTGCGCGTCGAAGGGTTTGACCACATAATCGGTGGCGCCGTCGCGCATCGCGGCGACCGCCTTGGCGACCGTGCCATACGCGGTCATCAACACGACCGGCACGTCGGGCCGGCGGCGGCGGCAGATGGCGAGCAGTTCGTAGCCGTCCGGTCCGGGCATCTGCACGTCCGAGATCACGAGCGCCAGGTCCTCGCGCTCCAGCGACGGCAGCGCCGCGGCGGCGTCGGCCGCCGCGAGCGCGACGATCCCGGCCGCGCTCAGGGTGTCGATCAACGCCTCGCGCAGCGCGGCGTCGTCCTCGACGATCAAGACCACGTCGTTCGTTCGGGTCATGCGGATTCCTCTGCCGGTAAATCGATCACGAAGGTGGCGCCCACCGGGGATTCGGCGAGACGCACGCCGCCTCCGTGCGCCAGGGCGACGGAGCGCACGATCGCGAGGCCGATGCCGTTGCCGCGTTCCCGCGTGGTGAAATACGGCTCGAAGATGCGTTCGCGCAGGGCCGCGGGGATGCCCGGGCCGTCGTCGCTGACGACGATCTCGGCGCGGCCCGTTGCGCCCCGGCGCGCGAGCAGTTCGAGCGCCAGGTTGCCCGAGGCCGATTGCAGCGCGTTGGTCGCGAGATTGAGAACCGCGGAGATCAACGACGAGGCGTTCGCGCGGACGGCGAGCTTCGGCGCCTCGGTGCGTATGGTCAGCGTGATGCCGCTGCGCATCGCCGGCCGCACCCATTGCGCGACCTGTTCCAGCAGCGCGCTGACGCTGAGGAGTTCGCGCTCGGCGCCGCCGTGGGCGAAGGCCAGCATGTCGGTGACCAGACGGTCCAGCTTCTTCAGGCTGCCGGCGGTCTTCTCCGCGCAGCGCGCCAGGTCCTGGGGACCACGGTCCGGCATCGTCATCTGCGATGCGTAGAGCAGTGCCGCCGCTAGCGGCGTGCGGATCTGGTGCGCAAGGCCGGCCGCGAGTTCGCCGAGCGTCAGGAGCCTCTGCTGGCGGCTGATCAGCACCTGCATCAGGTGCGACTGCGTGACGTCCGCGATCAGCACCACTTCGCCGCCGTCCGCGAGTTCGCGGCGCGAGATGCTGACGAAACGTCCGTTCTTCAGTTCGATGTGTTGGGCCGCGCGCGCCGCGGCGGCGCGCGCCATGACGCCGTCGAATTGGAGCCCGATCAGCGGTTCACCCAACATGTCCGCCGCGGCCGGATTGCGTTCCTGGATGCAGCCTTCGCCGTTCAGGACCACCACACCGCCCGGCAGGGCGCCGAGCAGCGCCCCGAGGCGCGACGACAGGCGGGCGTTGCCGTTGCGTGCTTCGGTCAATTCGGCGCCGAGCGCCGCAACCTGCGCGCGCAGCGAATCGAAGGCGCCGCACAGGTGACGTGAGACGTCGCCGAACTCGAGGAACGCCGTGCGCAATTCGGCGGTGCGATCGCTTTGGGTCTGTGGCATCAGGGCTTGCATGAAAGGGGTATAAGCAACTTCCATGCCCCGGAAAACTTGTCTCGTTATTTCATGCAGTTAGCTGGAATCCGGGTGCGCTCGAACGAGCGGCGTCAATTTCTCGGCGTTACCCGGCGCACCGGCGCGCCGTCGCCGGATTTTCGTCAGGCGCTGAGGTGATATTTGCGCAGCTTCTCGACCAGGGTCGTACGCCGCATTTTCAGCAGGCGCGCCGCGCCGGCGACGGTGCCGTCCGCCTCGTCCAGCGCCTTGCGAATCAGATCGACCTCGATCGCACAGAGGTGGTCCTTCAGGTCGATGCCGCCCCGCGGAAGACCTTGTGCAACGGCGTCATCGACGTCCGCTTCGAACAACGCCCCCGCGGGCGACGCGATCTCGTCGCAGGTCGCGGGTATGTTCCGGCCCGCGTCGAGCGCGGGACCGACCGCGGGCACCGGCACGCGCAGATCGCCGCCGACCCAGGTGCCGACGCCGACGTTACGATACCGGTCCGGCAGATCGTCGGCCCCGATCGTCTGGCCGGGGAAGAGAATCGCCAATCGCTCGAGCAGATTCGCGAGTTCCCGGACATTGCCGGGCCAGCGGTTGCCGCCGAGGCATTGCAGCGCGCCCCGGTCGAAGCGGATGCGCTTGCCACCGGCCTGCGCATGGCGCTCCAGCAGATTCTCGATCAACACCGGCAGATCGTCCAAGCGCTCGCGCAGCGCCGGCATCTGCAGCGGAAACACGTTCAACCGGTAGAACAGATCCTCGCGGAAGCGTCCCGCCGAAATCGCCGCCTCCAGGTCCCGGTGCGTCGCCGCGATGATGCGAACATTGCAGCGGATCGTGCGATTGCTGCCGACGCGCTCGAACGTGCGCTCCTGCAGCACGCGCAGCAATTTCACCTGCATCTGCAGGGACATGTCGCCGATTTCGTCGAGAAACAGCGTGCCGCCCTCGGCAAACTCGAAGCGCCCCAGGCGCGTCGACAAGGCGCCGGTGAACGCACCCTTCTCGTGGCCGAACAGTTCGCTCTCGAGAAGGTCGGCGGGAATGGCGCCGCAGTTGACCGGCACGAACGGCCGCCCCGCGCGCCCCGAAAGTTCGTGGATGTGGCGGGCGGCCATTTCCTTGCCGGTGCCGGACTCGCCCAAAATCAGCACATTGGTGTCGAACGGGGCGACCTGCTCGATCAGACGATGCACCGCGCGCATCGCGCGGGAATTGCCGCTGGGCCGGAAGTGATGGCTGCCCCGTTGCGTGGGATGACCCGCGCGCACGCTCTCGGCCTGAGCCAGCACGGCCGACAGGCGCCGCTGCTTGATCGGCTGCTCGAGGTGCAGCCAGGGCAGATCGGCCGCCGACTCGGCGATACGGGGCGGGCCCTCCTGGCTCAGATAGATCACCGGCATCGGCTGCGGCATGCCGCGCAGGATTTCGATGAATTCGCGCCCCCACAGGTCGGCGGTCTCGGCGCTGATCAGGATCCCGAGCCAATCCGGCTGCGCCTGCGCCGCAACGCGCCGCAATTCGGTCAGATCGCGCACCAGGACAGGCTCGATGTCCAAAAACCGCAGCAGGGTCTCGGCGACGCCCGCCACCGAAACCGAGGGTTCGATCACAAGAACTTTAGCTTCGAGCACAGCGCAGGCTCCTTCCCGACCGGAAACTGTGACGGACCTCTCAATATCTACGGTTCCGTCTCAAGGTTTATGTCTAACTCATTGACATTGCTCAATCAATGTCATCCCGGAACGGATACTAACCGAAGCGTGTGAGCGAAAAGGAGTTGGCAAACACCCCTAATGCGTGTAGGGGGTTCCCTAGATTCACGTACAGTGTTTTGCCGCGTGGCGGCTATGCGGGCGAGTGCTTCGCACCGGCGACCAGGCGCCGATGGTGCCGGAAAATCAGCTTATTGATGGCCTCGGCAACCGAGTCGCTGAGGCCCGCGAACTGGAGTTGCGCGACGCGGCGGCCATCGGCATCGCGCTCGCCGATGACGCGGCACGACAATCTCAAGGGCTGCGGCAGCGCGGGATTGATGTACAGCGTCACGAGACCCGTCGTACCGACGCGCGGACCGTCGGTACCGACCCATTCCAGACCCGCGGCCGACAAGCGCACCGGCTCCGGCCGCGGCAAGGCGTTCTGACGCGCCGACAATTCGGCGGTCAATCGCAGCAGGATGTTGAGCTTGTATTCGAGCCGCTGCAGCTCATGCGCGAGGGCGGGCGATTCGTCCTTCATCGCGTCGTGGACCCGCACTTCCTCGAGCGAAGACTCGGCGCCGAGCAGCTGCAGATTCTCCGCGTTCATGCGGGCAAGATCGATGCCCTCGACGAGCGGACCCTCCACCCACGACAGCGGCATGGCATCTTCGTACACCAAGCCGTCGCCCAGTTTGAGATCCGTCATGCGGGCGGCCGTCGCGCTCAGCGGCCGGCCGGGCCGGTGGCCGAATAGGCGCGCAGCGCCCGGGAACCCGCGACCGCGATGTCCAGGTCCCGCGCCATCCCGCGCATCCGGTGCTCGAGCGCGCCGATCGAATGATCATTGAGACTGATGATTTCCTGCAGCAAGCGGCGCCCCTCGGCGTCGATCGAGGCCAGATCGGCGCGCACCGACTCTAACAGCCGGCGCCGCTCGCCGTCGAGATCCGCCGTTCGGGCCACGCCGTCTGCGTCGCGGCCGGCGGCGATCTGCGCGAGCTGGCGCGAGAGTTCGAGCGCCCGCCGCAGCGCGTCGTTCATCGGCCTTCCGCGACGATGCCGTCCCAGCCGCTCTTGATCTCCCTCACCAGGCCGGACACCTCGACGACGATCGCCGCGTCGTTGGTGGCGTTCGCGACGGTGAGCCGCTCGAGCATGTACAGGTACAGCCGCCGCAGATTCACGGCGATCTCACCGCCCCGTTCCATGTCGAGGCATTCGTTCAAATGACCGACGAGCAGCACCGCCTTGCCGATCGCGGCCCCCTTGGTGACGACGTCGTTGAGCGGCAGATTGTCCTTGATGCGCCGCATGCAGCCTTGCGCGATCGCGAGATGAGCGAGAATGTTTTCGTAGGAAATCTGGATCAGCCGCGTCGGGCTGGCATCGGCGACCATTCCGTGACCGCGGACCGTGCGGTAGCGGGCGGCGCCATTTTGTGCATACATCATCGTCGTCTCCGGATCGAAGCTTAACCGCTGGTACTGGTCGTTCCGCTGCTCAATGAACTGTTGCTCTGGTTGTTCTGGATGTTGCCCTGGTTGAACTCGGCGGTCAGATAGGTCTGCGTCTGTTTCAGCGCGGCCACCGCGGAATCCATCGCGTTGTATTGCGCCGTCAAGGTCGCCGAGTAGGTGGCCAGCTGCGCGGTGAGCGCCGTCTGCTGCGTCGCGACGTTCGTTAATCCGGTCTGCAGCCCCTGCGTGATGGTGTCGAGCAGCCCGCCGACCTGTGTGAAGCCGTTGACCAGGTTGTTGATCTGGGTCGCGAGCCCCCCGGTGCCGCCGAGGAGGTTGCCCACCGCCGACAAATTCGCGCTCAGCGCATTGCCGAGCGTCGTCGTGTTGCTGTCGTAAGTACCTTGTGGATTCGCGGTAATACCAAGATCGGACAAGGATTGGATTGCGCCGGAGTTGCCGCCTTGCACCTGACCCAAGATGTTTTCCAGTTGGTTCTGGAACGATTGCAACGTCGGGTTGCCGTTGAGAGGTCCTGCCGTCTGAGTAGTCGGATCGTAGCCGGAGAGCGACTGAATGGCGGTCAGCACACCATTCAGCGCGGTAACGAACGTGCCGATCGAGGTTTGCGCCGCGCCGGTGTCGGGTGTGATGTTGAGCGTCGTCGAGGCTCCGCTCGCGGTCGGGGCGATGAGATTCAGCGTCACGCCGCTGATCGCGCTGCCGACCACGTTCGTCGGGCTCGTCGCCGCGTAGCCGTTCAACGTAAGCGCCGCATCCTGCGCCGCTTGGGTCTGGGTGAGGTTCGTGGTGCCGCCCGTCGGATCGTAAACCAGCGATGCAAGTCCCCCGTCGCCGCCTGACTGGGTGACCGTGATCGCGTTTGCGGCGCCGGTCGCGGTTCCAGACAGCACCAGCCTGGCGCCGCTGGTCGTCGTCAGGATGCTCGCGCTCACGCCCGGGTTGCCGGTTGCCTGGTTGATCGCCGCCGCGATGCCGGTCAGCGTGTTGTTGGTCGAGTCGATTGCAAGCGCCATCGACCGGGTGCCGACGGCGACGGTCAATGTGCCGGTACCGATCGCGGTTGAGGCGCTTGCGATCGGGATCGACGACAGGCTGGCCGCCGTGGCGAGATTCTGGACCTCGAGCGTGTATTGGCCGGCCGTCGCGGTCGGCGACGCGCTCGCGGTCGCTATAGTCTTGTCGGCAACGGTCGCGGTGAAGCCCGCGAGCGCGCCGGTCGACAGCAGCGGCGTCACGGCCGCCTGCAACGTCGACAGTGCGCTCTTGAATGTACCGTACGCCGAGACCTCGGTCGTCAGCGTGTTCTTCTGGGTCGCCAACTGGTTGGTCTGCGCGGCGCCGTACGCGGACGTGAGTGCCGAGACGATCGCACCAATATTGAGGCCAGAACCGATGCCTTGCGAGGTCACCGACGCCGCTGCCGCCAGCGCGGTCGCACCGGCACTTGCGGAATTGGAACTGGTCGCTGGCGATATGCTTGAACTCATGGGAACTCCGAATCTCGATCATCCGATGCCGGCATGCTGGGATCTATCGGCCGGCACTGGAGAGACTTAAGCAAGACCCGTACCAACGCTAAGCGAGGCCATTGATCAAAAGCCCGGAAACGCCGAGACCCTGGGCGAGCGCCGGAAACTCCTCGGCCGAAAACTGGCCGACCACCTGGCCGTTCGCGGGGTTGATTTCCTGAATCACGCGGGCGCCGCCCGTGGTGTCGACCCGGTATTGATTGGGTCGCCCGGAATCGTTCAGGTATTTGTTGAGCTGCTCGACCATGACCTGCAGGTCGCGCGTCGCCGTCGTTTTGTCGGGCGGCGGTGGTGGAGGCGGCGGTGGCGCCTTCGTACGCGATGACGCCGTGGCGGCCGTGGCGTCGCTGCTTCCCGCAGATGCGGCAGCGGACGTTGCCGCGGCGTTTGTGCCGGTGGGCGGCGCCGCGGTGCCGCCGGGCGGCAAGGACTTGCCGCCGCGGTCCGGAGCCTTCGGCTTGAAGGAGGGTTGACTTGCCGGCAACGGAGTGGTCACCGGGGTTACAGCTGAACCTGATTCGCTCGCCATGACGTCACCCAATTCGATTGAGAGTGTGGCGTCCTACCTTTCGCTCGGCGCGTTCAATTGCGGCGAATGACCCGGCCCGGGCGCTTGCGCGTCCGGGCCGGGTCGCCTACTCGACTTCCGTCCGCCGATCCTTACGGGATCAGCTTCAAGATCAACTGCGGCTCGCTGTTCGCCTGCGCCAACACCGAGATGCCCGCCTGTTCCAACACCTGCGACTTCGTCAGGTTCGCGGTCTCCTGGGCGAAGTTCGCGCTGACGATCGTGCTGTTCGACTGGGTCAGGTTTTGCGCCGTCGTCGTCAGATTCTGTACCGTCGACGTGAAGCGGTTCTGCACCGCACCCAACTGGCTCTGGAACTGGCTCACCGTGGCGAGCGCCGAGTCAACCGCATTGATCGTTGAGTTCGCGCCCTGCACCGTCAACACATTATTGCCGGCGAGAGTGCCGGTGGCGGTCAGTGTCGTCGCCACCTGCCCGATCAAACCAACGTCTGCGCCGGCGAGCGTGATGTTCTGCCCGGCAGACAAGGCGACCTGGCCATACACGGTCGTCGCAGCGATGCTCGTCCCCGAAGTACCGGTCACCTCGGCGGCACCGATGTCCGTCGACGTGGCCGCGTTGTACGCGGTTGCCGTCGTGATACCGCCGCTATTTGCGACGGCGCCCGTACCGGCGGACGCAGTGAATGTCTGCGTCAACTGGATGTTGCTGCCGTCGGCCGCCGTCAAAATGATGTGGCCGGTCGGACCGGCCGCGGCGGTCACGCCACCATCCTGGGTGGAGAAGCTGTTGACCGCGGTAATGACGTCCGCCGCGGTGATCGTTCCCGCCGCCGTCTGGTTGAGCACACTGACGCCATTGATCGAGAGCGCATATTGACCCGCGGCCGCACCCACGCCGGTACCTGCGGCTCCGGTGACGGCCGATGTGAAAGCGACGTCCTGGCTGTTGGTGGCAGTGGCGGTCAACCCGGAGACGCCCGCCGCGTTGATTGCGGCCGCCTTCGCATAGGCGGAAGACGCATCCTGGTACACGAATCCGCTCGCGGTCTTGGCCGTCGTCGCGTAGGTGGAACTGGCGCCGACCGTGGTTGCGGTATTGTTACCGACGGCGATGGTCAGGGCCCCGGTGGTCGCGCCGGTGGTAACTTCACCGACACTTGAGGCAACCTGGCCGATCTGGTTGGCGCCGACGCCCTGCGCGAGATTCACCGCAATCGTGTCTCCGACATTCGCACCGACTTGATAGTTGGTGACGCCGTTGGTGCCGTTGAGCACGTTCGCGCCGTTGAACGTGGTCTGTGCCGCGACGCGCGAGATTTCCGCGATTTGCTGCTGTACCTGCTGATCGAGCGCCGCGCGGTCGGCCGCGCTGTTGGAGCCGTTCGCGGCTTCGACCGCGAGCGTGCGGATGCTCTGCAGGTTGTTGACGATGGTCGACAGCGCGCCGCCTGCGGTCTGTGCTTCCGAAATCGCGTTATTGGCGTTGTTGATCGCCTGGTTGGTGCCGTTGATCTGGGTCGTGAACTGCTGGCTGATCGCGAGACCAGCGGCGTCGTCGGCGGCGCTGTTGATGCGCAAGCCCGAGGACAAGCGGGTCAGTGACTGCGACAACAAGGCCTGGGAACCGGTCAAGTTGTTTTGCGCAGTCAGTGAGTCGATGTTCGTATTAAGTGTCAATGCCATGATTGTAACTCCTGAAAGTTGATACACCGGCCCGTCATCAGGCCCGATTCGAAGCTGTGTTCACTTCACCCGCCAAGCGGGCGGACCGGTGACCACATTCAAAGGGTTTATCGGACCGACCCGGCGGTTCTTGAGGGGAACTCGCGACGTCTTTCGCTTCGGGATACGAGTCCCGTCACATTTCTGGGCGATCGAATTTGACAATTGGGGCCCACGAACGACGGAATTCCGGGGATATCGGCCACCGGCACGAGTTTTGAAGTACAATTCTCGGCCATTTCAGCGCACTGAACGACGAACCGAGTGAAAACGACTTCTCGCAAGAATCCCAAGGTCGGATTCGTCAGCCTGGGGTGCCCCAAAGCCCTGGTCGACTCGGAAAGAATCCTGACGCGCCTGCGCGCCGAGGGGTACGAAGTCGCCGCAAGCTATCGCGCCGCGGATCTCGTAGTCGTCAACACCTGCGGATTCATCGATGCGGCAATCGACGAATCGCTGGAGGCGATTGGCGAGGCGCTTGCCGAGAACGGCAAGGTCATCGTCACCGGCTGTCTCGGCGCCCAGCCGCAGCGGATCCTGGATCGCCACCCTTCGGTGCTAAAGATCACAGGACCGCAGCGCTACGAAGAAGTCATCACCTCGGTGCACGAACACCTGCCGCCGAAGCACGAACCGTTCATGGATTTGATCCCGGCTCAGGGTGTGAAACTCACGCCCCGCCATTACGCGTACCTGAAGATTTCCGAAGGGTGCAATCACCGTTGCACGTTCTGCATCATCCCGGCACTGCGCGGCGATCTCGTCAGCCGTCCCGTCGACGAGGTCCTGCGGGAGGCCGAACGGCTCGCCGCCGCGGGCGTCAGGGAGATTCTCGTGGTTTCGCAGGACACGAGCGCCTATGGCGTGGACATCAAATATGAATCCGGAACCTGGCGTGGCCGGGAGCGGCGCGCGGACTTCCACGACCTCGCGGCGGCGCTCGGCGAACTCGGCGTCTGGATACGCCTGCATTACGTGTATCCCTATCCGCACGTCGACAAGGTGGTTGAACTGATGGCGGACGGCGGCGTTCTGCCCTACCTCGATATCCCGTTCCAGCATGCGAGCAAGCGCATCTTGAAGGCGATGAAGCGCCCCGCGGCGGCCGAGAATACGCTCGAGCGCATCTCCGCGTGGCGCAAGCTCGTTCCGGAACTCACGATTCGCAGCACCTTCATCGTCGGCTTTCCGGGCGAGACCGACGCCGACTTCGAGGAGTTGCTCGCCTGGGCCGAAGTGGCCGCGCTCGATCGGGTCGGCTGTTTCGAGTACTCGCCGGTCGAGGGTGCCGCGGCCAATGCGCTCGGGCTCGCCGTGGTGCCGGACGAGATCAAACGGGAGCGTCGCGGGCGCTTCATGGAGCTCGCGGCCCGCGTGAGCGCCGCGCGGCTCAGCGCGAAATCCGGCCGGCGGATGCGCGTGCTCGTCGATCGCATCGACGGCGGCCGAGCGATTGCCCGCTCGAGCGCCGATGCGCCGGAGATCGACGGAGTCGTGCGCATCGCGAACGGAGCCAAGCTCGCGGTTGGCGAGTTCGTCGAGGTACGCGTCACCGGCTGCGACGCCTACGATCTCGACGCCGAATTGGCTTGAATCAACGGGCAAAAGGGAGATCAAGAACGTGGAAATTACGGCAGACCGGGTGGTCACGATTCACTACACATTGAGGGACGATGGGGGCGCCGTCCTCGACAGCTCCGCCGGCGGCGAGCCGCTCGCGTACATCCAGGGACACGGTAATCTCGTCTCCGGACTCGAAAAGGCGCTCGAGGGCCGCAAGGGCGGCGAGAAGCTCGCCGTCGCCGTGCCGCCCGCGGACGGCTACGGCATCCATGATCTCGCGTTGATCCAACGCGTACCAAAGCGCAGCTTGCAGGGCGCCGGAGACATAAAGAAGGGCATGCAATTCCAGGCACGCACCGAGGATGGCATGCGTGTCTTCACGGTCACGGCCGTCGTGGGCGACATGGTGACGCTCGACGGCAACCATCCCCTCGCTGATCAGACCCTGCACTTCGACATCGAGATCGTCGAGGTGCGCGAGGCGACATCGGAGGAACTCGAACACGGCCACGTTCATGGGGCGGGCGGCCATCATCACTGACGAGTGACGACCCGGGGGCACATCCGTGCCCCTATATCAGCAGTCTATAAGTACTTGAACAGCGTCAACCCCTGCGTCAACGTGTACGCCTGCATCGACGCGCTCAAGGCCGTCTGGTCGTTCGTGAGCGAGGTGATCGCCGCGGGGTAGTCGAGGCTCTGGAGGTTCGAGATCGACTGTTGCAGCTGCGTCTGTTGGGTCGTGCCGATCGACAGCGCGGAGGTGATCGCGTTCAGGCGGCCGCCGACGCTCGCCTGCACCGTCGAGACGTTGCTCAGCGCCTGGTCCAGGTTGTTGAGCGTGCCGCCGATCGCGTTGCTGAGGGCGGTGGAATTGAGCGGACCCGCGGCGGCGGTGGTCAGTGAATTGACCAGGTTCTGCACGGTCGTGAACAGGCTCTGATTGGTGCTGGGCGCCACCGCGAACGAGTCGCCGGTCGCCGGCTGGCCGCTCAGGGTGACCTGCAGACCCGCGAACGAGATCGCCTGCCCCGACGCGTAGGTGCCGGAACTGACCACCGCGCTGGTCGAATCGAGCACCTGATAGGCGTTCGCCGCGGTGAACTGGATCGCATAGCTTCCGCCGGTGTAGGCGGCGGGGTTCGCAACCGTGGTCGCGCCGATGAGCCCGCTGCCGGTGTTGCCGGCGGCGGCGGCCACCGTGAACGTGCCGTTGCCGGTCTTGATCTGGTTGAACACCGTGTTGCCGTTGTCGCCGGTGGCGACGGTCTGTCCGGCCGCGATCTGGACCTGCAGCTGACCCTGGTCGCCGGCATAGGCTGCGCCGCTGGCGGACTGGGAAAACGGCTGCACCTGGGAGGCGTAGCCGGCAAATATGTACTCGCCGTTGCCGTTCTGCGTGTTCGCGGCGCCGATCAGGCTTTGCTGGATCTGCGCCGCCTGGGTCGCGATCGCGGCGAGATTTTGCTGGGACATCGTGCCGGAATTCGCCTCGAGCGCGAGGCTGCGCAGCGTTTGCAGCTGGCTTTGGACCTGGGTCAGCGCGTTGTTCTCGGTGTTGAGATTGGTCTGGGCGCTGTTGGCATTGGTCGTGTATTGCTGGCTCTGCGACAACAGCTGGTCGTAGGTGTTGACGTTGCCGGCGGCCGCCGGATTCTGCGCGGGCGAGGTGAACGCGAGTCCGGTCGATATCTGGCTCTGGGTCTGGGCGAGGTTCGATTCGAGCGACCCCAGCGAGGCCAGGAACTGGGTTTGCATGAGATTCTGGGTGATGCGCATCAGAGTATCCCGTTCGACAGCGCCGACATCAGGTTCGTGAACATTTGATTGCCGATCGACATGGCCTGCGCCGACGCCTGGAAGGCCTGCTGCCACTGCAGCAGGTTCGCCGCCTCCTCGTTCATGTTCACGCCGGAGATCGATTGGACCGTCTGCAGGGCCTGCGCGTTGACGGACGACTGCGCCGTCTGGGCGCTGTTCACCTGCTGCGCCTGACCGCCGATCCCGGTGATCAGCGCACTGACCGCGCCGTTGACGCTGATCGTGCCGCCGGCGAGCACGCCCTGATTTTGCAGCGCCGCGCTCGCGAGCGCGTTGCGGTTGTCGCCGCCGCCGCCGGTGTTGGCCTGCACCGTGAAGCTGTCGCCGGCCGCCGGCGTGCCGGTGATCTGCACCTGCCAGCCGTTCGCGGCGATGTTCCCGCCGGGCGTGTAGGTGTTGCTCGCGCCGCCGTTCACCGTGTAGGTGGTCGGGCTCGTGAATTGAATCGTCGCGCCCGCGAGCAGGTTCGGATTGGTCGCATCGATCACGGTGCCGCCGCTGATCGTCGCGGCACCGGTGTTGGCGGCCGAGACCGCCGTCTTGATCGCGCCGGCGGCGGCGACCTGCGAAGGACTGGTGATCGCGACCGCGAAGGTTCCGGCCGCCTGCGCCGTCGGCTGGATCAGGAACTTGTCGCCGTTCGCCGGTGTGCCCGAGAGCACGATCGAGAGCCCGTCGGCGCTCAGGGGACTCGCCGCGGTGCCGGCGCCGGTGAAGGCGACGGCCGCGCCGGTGGCCGCATTGCTCAACTGATAGGCGCCGCCGGTGTACGAGAGGACATAGTCGTTCGCGGTGAGCTTGCCGACATCGGCCACGCTTGCGGTCGCCGTCGTCGCGTCGGTGTTGGTGCTCGCCGCCGTCGCGACCGGCGCGCCGATCGAAAACAGCGGCGCGCCGAGCCGCCCCGTCAGGTCGAGGCCCGCGCCCTGCTGGGTGTTCGCCGACTGGGCGAGCGCGGAGGCCACCTGACCGAGCTGGTTGAGCGCCGGATTGACCGCCTGCGTGCGCGCGGCGAGCAGGCCGCCGAGATCGCCGGAGGTGATCGATCCGCTGATGATGTTCTTGCCCATGGTCGCGGTCGAGATCTCCAACTGCGACGCGTTGTACGGCCCCGGCACGGTGGTCAGCTGGGTGACGTTGCCCTGCAGGACGAGCGGCTGGCCGTTCGCGACGAACACGTTGAGCGCGCCGTTGCTGCCGGTGCTGGTGGTCACGCCGATCAGCTTGGAGAGGTTCGACAGCAGCTGGTCGCGTTGGTCGATCAGGTCGTTCGGCGGCTGGCCGCCGGCCTGCGCGGTGCCGACGACGATCTGCTGATTGAGCGTCGAGATCGAGGTCGCTATCGAGTTGATCTGCTGCACGTCCGCGGTGATGCCGGAGTTGATCGTCGTGTTCAGCGTCTGCAGCTGGGAACTCGAGCTTTGGAAGCTCGAGGCGACGCCCTGCGCGGCGCTCAACAACGCCTGTCGGGTCGCGGTGGAAGTCGGCGCATTGGCGACGTTCGCCCAGGCGTTGTAGTAGTTTTGCAGCGAGGTGCTCAGACCGCCGGCGCTGGTGCCGATGATGTTGTCGATCTGGTTGGTGTAGACCTGGAGGCCGCTGAGCTGCCCGAGGCTGCTCTGGGAATTGTTCAGCTGGTTGGTCGCCGCCTGGCTGTAGGCGCGCAGGATCCCCGAGACCTGAACGCCGGCTCCCACGCTCGCGACGCCGTTCGTCTGCGGCGTCGCGGTCGTCAGGTCCACGCTCTCTTTCGCGTAGCCCGGCGTGTTCGCGTTGGCGATGTTGTTGCTGGTGACCGATATCGCGGTCTGCAGCGCCCGCAACGCCGAAACGCTGATTCCAAACAAGTCAGACACGATCTAGATCTCCGCTGCGCCGCCGCTGCCCGTGATTCACCCTGTCCGCCGGCTTATCGGCCGCGATCCGGAATACTTAAAGCTTGAGCATCGCGGCATGCAGTGCCGCCCGGAACACGCCGCTCTGCAGGATGCCGTTTAACTTATTCGCATAGCCCGGATCGGTCGCGTACCCGGACCTGGCGATGCCGTCGATGTAGGCCTGCACATTTTGGCCCGCGGCCACGGCATGACGATAGCGCGGCGAGTCCTTCAAGAGCCGCGTGAAGTCGGCGACGCTCTCCTCGATCGAGCCATAGGCGCGGAAGGCGGCGCTGCGCATCGAGGCGATGCCGCCCGAGAACTCGACCGTCGAGGCGCCGGCGCGCGCGCCATCCCAGCCCACGTCGGCCTTGATCCCGAACAGGTTCAGGCTCGGCGCACCGCTTGGGGTCCGCGCCATGCGCCGCCCCCAGCCCGTCTCCAGCACCGCCTGCGCCAGCATCCCGACGGGATTGACGCCGAGCGCCTGCGCGGCGCTGCGGATCGCCGGCAGCACCCGGCTCACGAACGCCGCGGCGGTCGCGAGCGTGGTCGCCGGCGCGTCCGCGGCCGCAGCCGAGGCCGGACCGGCGCCGCCGGCAGGTGCGGGCGAAATGGCCGGGGCGTATCCGCGACCGGCCATTGCAACGGCCGGTCGCGGATACGCCGCGGCCCTTCCGTTCAGCCCGGCCGCTCCGGGGACGGCCGCGCCGCCGCCCGCCTGCGCCTGGAGCTGGCGCGCGATCATCGCGCCGATGCCGAGTCCGCCGCGCGCGCTGATCGCCAGCGCGATCTGCTTGTCGAACAGGTCTTGGTACATGCCGAGCTCGTTGCTCTGGTGCTCGCCCACCTCGGCGCTCGCCTGGCGCATGCTCTTCAGCATCATCTGCAGAAACAGCGCATCGATCTGTTCGGCGACCCCGTGTATGGCCTGCGGCGACTTCGGATTGTTCTTCAGCGAGGCCAGACCGTTCAGATCGCTGTAGGTGTTCGCGTTCAGTGACGCCATGGAGACCGAGGAGGTCGGCGGATCGAAAGCGGCCATCAGATCACGATCAGCTGGGCCTGCAGCGCACCAGCTTCCTTCATGGCTTCGAGAATGGCGACCAAATCGCTGGGCGCGGCGCCGACGTCGTTGACTGCGCGCACGATCTGGTCCAGATGAACTCCGGGATTGAACAGGAACATGTGGTTCGTGCCTTGATCCACCTGGATGGTCGAATTGTTGACGACGGTCGTCGTCCCGGTCGCGGAGAACGGGGTCGGCTGGCTGACCGCCTGCGATTCCTTGACGCTGACGGACAGCGAGCCGTGGGATACCGCCACCGCGCTGACCCGCACGTCGCTGCTGATGACGACGGTGCCGGTGCGCGAATTGATGATGACCCGCGCCGGCGCGCTGCCGGGCTCCAGGTGGAGGTTCTCCACCAGCGACAGGAACGCGACGCGCTGCGTCGGATCGATCGGCGCCCTGACGCGGATCGATCCGCCGTCGATGATCGTCGCATCCCCGGCGCCGACCCCCTTGTTCACGCTCGCCACCAGGCGCGTCGCGGTGGTGAAGTCCGGCGTGTTCAAATTGAGGACGATGGAATCGCCATGGTCGAACTGTGTCGGCACCGAACGCTCCACCGTCGCCCCGTTCGGAATCCGCCCCGAGCTCGGCACGTTGACGGTGAGCTTCGAGCCGTCGGTCCCCTCGACGCCGAAGCCGCTGACCAGCAGGTTGCCCTGCGCGATCGCATACACCTGGCCGTCGAGCCCGTGCAGCGGAGTCAGCAACAGCGAGCCGCCGCGCAGGCTCTTCGCGTTCGCGATCGAATTGACGGTGACGTCGATGGTCTGCCCCGGCTTGACGAATGCGGGCATGTCCGCGGTGACCGACACGGCCGCGACGTTCTTGAGCTGCGGATTCAGATTCGCGGGCACCGTCACGCCGAGCTGCGCGAGCATGTTCTTCAGGGACTGCACGGTGAACGGCGCCTGGCTCGTCTGGTCGCCGCTGCCATCCAGGCCGACGACCAGGCCGTAGCCGATCAGCTGGTTCGTGCGCACGCCCTGAACCTGAGCGAGGTCCTTGATGCGCTCCGCGCCGGCCGGCACCACGCCGCCCAGCACCAACAGCAACGCCCACCACATCGTCCGCGATTTGATCATGACGGCCTGCTCAGAAGGGCATGAACGGCGAGTTGAAGAAGCGCGCGAGCCAGCCCATGCGGTTGGCGCTCGCGACCGCGCCCTTGCCGGAATAGCTGATGCGCGCGTCGGCGATCTTGTCGGAGGTCACGGTGTTGTCGGCCGCGATGTCGGCCGGCCGCACGACGCCGGCGATGCGGATGTATTCGTCGCCCTGGTTGAGCTTCAAGGTCTTGTCGCCCTGGACGAGGAGATTGCCGTTCGGCTCGACCCCGGTCACGGTGACGGTGATCGCGCCGGCGAGGCTGTTGCTCTGCGTGCTCGTTCCCTCGCCGTCGAAGGTGCCGGCGTCGTTCAGCGACGTCGTCAGCACCGGCACGCCGCCGGTGGTGATCGTGCGGCCGAACAAGGTCGGTCCGGTGGCCGCGATCGCCGTCGACTTGGTGGTCTTGGTGACGGCGTTCTTGCTCGCGTTGATCGCCTCGTTCAGCTTCACGGTCAGGATGTCGCCGACCCGTCGTGCCTTCAGATCGGCGAACAGCTCCATCTGCTGTCCGGCCTGGAAGATCGCGCCGGCGGTTCGCGGAGCGGGGGGCGGCAGCGGCCGCACGATCGGCGCCACGTTGTGATCGCCCCGCGACGGCAGCATTCCGCAGCCGGACGCGAGCGCGGCGGCGAGCGCGGTGACGAG
>JBBISV010000047.1:0-18936 GCA_037441085.1 Gammaproteobacteria bacterium
CCGGGCCGTTTGGCGGCCGGTCGCGGCGGTGTCCGCTCAGTCGCGGTAGGTGAAGGTCAGGCCGAAGGTGCGCGGCCGGAACGTCCAATTGCGCTGAAGGCGGCTTGCGCCCGTGCTGGGATCGATCGACCAGTGTGCATTGGTGATCGTGTGGCTGTCGGTCAGATTGTCGACGAACGCGGCGACCTGCCAGCCGCCGAAGGTGGAGCCGGCGCGCATCGACATCTGATTGGTGGGACTCAGCACGAAGTTCGCCGGATCGTACTGCTGCGAGTTCGGATCCTGTTGCGGGGAGGCCCACTTCGGGCGGCCCTGGTACTCGTCGTCGAAGCGCACGAACGAGTCGTGGTCCGCGAGCGAGAAATTGTATTCCAGACCGAGCGACGCGGTCACCGGGGACCCCGGTTCGCCGCTCTGGCCGGTGATCGCATCGCCGTTGCCGACGATCGGGTTCACCTCCGTCGGCGAAAAGCGCGATTCCTTGGTGTACCGGGCGTCGGTGTAGCCCGCGGTCAACTGCGCCGAGAAATGCTCGGTCACCGCGATGTCCGCCTGGATGTCCGCGCCCTTCGCGACCGCGGTGCCGAGATTGGCGATGAACGAGATCTGGCAGATCGGCGGCACCACCGTCTGTTGGATGTTGTTCCACTTGATGTAATAGATGCTGCTCGCGATCTTCACGCGGTTCTGGAAGTTGTTCTTCGAACCGAGCTCGAAACTGTTGACCGTGTCGGAGCTGAAGGTCTGCGGCGACTGAGTGATGCCGAAATTGGAGAAATCCGCCGAGCAGGCGACCTGCGGCACGGGATTGTTGGCGCCGCCCGGCCGGAAGCCCTTCGCGTAGGTCGCGTAGTACAGGTTGCGGTCGTCGTGCTGATACGCGAGGCTCACCTTCGGGGTGAACGCGTTTTCGGTCTTTCCGCCGTTGCCGGTCTCGGGGGCCGCGAACAACTGCGGACCGCCGGTGAGCGTGTCGAAGGTGTATTTGGTGTGCGACTCGCGCGCTCCCAGGGTCAGTTTCCACTGGTCGGTGAAGGCGTAGGTGGCCTCGCCGTACCAGGCGAGTTGTTCGTCGCGCGCGTGGGTTTGCAGAAAGTACGAGTCGTTCGGGAACCTGGGATCGTAAGTCACGGGATTGCCGTTCGCGTCGGTGAAAAACGCGGTGTAAGGCTGGCCGGTGATCGCGAGCGACAGCGCGTTCAGCAGCGGATCGTGGATCTGTTCGAGATAGGTTTGCCGGTCGGTGCTGTAGTAAAGGCCCGTGGTCCACACGAGCGCCGAACTCGGGTCGTTGGACTGAAGCCGCAATTCCTCGACGAAATTCTGCTGGCCGTTGTCGACCGACGCCGGTGAACGGTAGTCGGTCGCACCCGCGGGCAGATGGATGCCGGTTCCGTCGATCAGCGGGAAAGTGCCCGGCAGGAAGGAGGAGATCGGGAAAACCGGGGTGCCGCCGCTGGTCGGCTGGTTCTGGTAGAAGCCGAGGTTGTAGATCGTGCCGTCGTAACCGGAACTCTCCATGCGGTGATAATACGACGTGTTCGAAATCAGCTTGACGCTGCCGAGATCGCCCTCGATCTTCAGCGACGGCAGATAGAACCGGTCGGGCCGCGAGCGGCGGGTCGGGTCGGCGCTCACATAGTTGTCGCGCGACGGGGTGGAATAGATGCCCCAGTAGTCGCCGGTGTTGTCGGACTGGTGGTTCTGGTAATAGAAGGCCGGCGTCATCTGCCAGCGGTCGTTGATCGCCCAGACCGCGGCGAGCCGCACCAGATAGGTGTCGGCACTGTTCGCGTTCTTTCGCACGGTGCCTTGCGAGACCGGATCGATCAGGTCGATCCAGCCGCCGTCCCGCCGGTACCAGACCGTCGCGCGCACGCCGAGCGTCCCCGCGACGACCGGTGTCCCGGCCGCCACGCCGACCTCATAGCTCGGTTCCCCGCCCTGGGTGTAGGCGATCTCGTCGCGGCTGTAGATGCTGCTCTTGGTCAGGCTGGGCTGGGTCGTGATGTAGCGCACCGTGCCGCCTTCCGAGCCCGCGCCGAACAGCGTGCCCTGCGGTCCGCGCAGCACCTCGACGCGCTGGACGTCGAAGGCCTCGGGCAGGGTTTCGTCCGGGTTGAATGCGAGCGCGCGCATCTGGATCGGCGTGTCGTCGATGTAGATCCCGGTGGTGCCGGCACCGCCGGTCGATGCGATGCCGCGGATGGAGATGTTGTTGGTGCCGGAATTGTCGACTTCGACGCCGGGCGTGAACTTCGCGACGTCGGTGAAGTCCTTGATGCCGCGCAGGTCGAGCGCCTCCTGGGTCAGCGCGGTCACGCTCAGCGGCACCTTGCTCAGGCTCTCGGCGCGCCGCGTGGCGGTGACGATGATCTCCTGCAGCGGTCCGGCCTGCGAGGCGTCGGCAGTCGCCGCCTGCGCGCGCGCTGGGGCCGACCAGAGCGCCACCGCCGAGATTCCGGCCAGAACGCCCGCGGCGATGAGCGCGCGAACGTGGTGATTACGCAACCCGTTTATTTTCCCGCATCCCGGCATGATGTGTCCTCGTGGTTCGTTATTCCATGACCATAGCGCCGAAAATCGTGAAACGCAATTGTCATGACGCGCACCGGCGCGGCGCGCGCATCGGCGTCGCACGCACGCAACGGGCGCGTTTGTGGGATCATGTTCAGATGACCGACACCGCAGACCGGCCCCGCGCCAAATCCCTCGCTCCGCTGCGCGCGCTGATTCCCTTTCTCAGGCCCTACCGCTGGACGCTCGTGGCGGCGATGCTGGCCCTGCTCGCCGCGTCCGCGGCGCTGTTGTCGCTGCCCTATGCGCTGCGCCAGGTGATCGATCACGGCATCGCCGCCAAGGACTCGGCGACGATCAATCGTTATTTCATCGGCTTCCTCGCCGCGGCGGTTCTGTACGGCCTTTTCGCGGCGATGCGTTTCTACCTCGTCACCTGGCTCGGGGAGCGCGTGGTCGCTGATTTACGCAGCGCGATCTACCGGCGGGTCGTGCGCATGGACCCACTGTTCTACGAGACGACACGGACCGGCGAGGTGCTGTCGCGCCTGACCGCCGACACGACGCTCGTCCAGGCGATCGCGGGCGTGAACCTCTCGATCGTGCTGCGCTCGATGCTGAGCCTCGTCGGCGCGCTCGTGCTGCTCGCGCTCACCAGCGTAAAGCTCACGGCCGCGATCCTGGTGCTGATCCCGGTCGTGGTCGCGCCCTTGATCCTGATCGGACGGCGCGTGCGCGAGTTCTCGCGCACCTCCCAGGACCGCATCGCCGACACCAGCGGGCTTGCCGACGAGACGCTGAACGCGATTCAAACGGTGCAGGCGTTCACGCTGGAGGATTTGCAGAGCGACCGCTACGGTCGCGCGGTCGAGGACAGCTTCACGGCCGCGGTCCGGCGCACGCAGGTGCGCGCGCGCCTGACGGCGATCGGCATCGCGCTGGTGTTCGGCGGGATCACGCTCGTGCTGTGGATGGGGGCGCACGCGGTGCTCGCCGGGCGCATGACCGGAGGCCAATTGGGTCAGTTCCTGATGTACGCCGGCCTGGTCGGCACCTCGGCCGCGGCGCTCACCGAGATGTGGGGGGAGATCCAGCGCGCGGCCGGCGCGATGGAGCGTCTGTCGGAATTGCTGGAGGCGACGCCGCGCATCGCCGCGCCCGCGAAGCCGCTCGACCTGCCGGCACGGGTCGACGGGCGCATCCGCTTCGAGGACGTCGTGTTCCATTACCCGTCGCGCCCCGAGACGCCGGCGCTCGACCATTTCGATCTCGACGTGGCGCCCGGCGAGACGATCGCGTTCGTCGGGCCCTCGGGCGCCGGCAAGAGCACGACATTCCAGTTGTTACTGCGGTTCTACGACCCGGAGTCGGGCCGCGTGTCGATCGACGGCCGCTCGCTGGTGGACCTGCGACCCCGGGACGTGCGCACCCAGATCGGCCTGGTGCCCCAGGATACGGTGCTGTTCGGCGCGAGCGCGCGCGAAAACATCCGCTACGGGCGGCCGGGTGCGAGCGATGCGGACATCGAGGCGGCCGCGAAGGCGGCGGCGGCGGACGAATTCCTGCGCAAACTGCCCGATGGCTACGACACCTTCCTCGGCGAGCGCGGCACGCGGCTCTCCGGCGGCCAGCGCCAGCGCATCGCGCTCGCGCGCGCGATTCTGAAGGACCCGCCGATCCTTCTGCTCGACGAGGCGACGAGCGCGCTGGATTCGGAGTCCGAGCGGCTGGTGCAGCGCGCGCTCGAGACGCTGATGCAGGGCCGCACCACGATCATCATCGCCCATCGTCTCGCCACGGTGCAGAAGGCCGACCGCATCGTCGTGATGGACCATGGACACAAGGTCGCCGTCGGCACGCACGCCGAACTGATGCGCGAGAATCCGCTCTACGCGCGGCTCGCGACGCTTCAGTTCGGCATGGCCGACCCCGCGGCGCTCAGCTGATCAGGCCTTCCTCGCGCAGCGCCTGCTCCACTTTCGGGCGATGGCCGATTTCGCTCATGTAGGCGACCAGCACCGGCCATTTGGCGATCTCGACGCCGACATGGCCGCTCCAGGAGAGCACCGTGAACAGGTAGGCGTCGGCGACGCTGAATTGCGTGCCGAGCAGGTAGGACTTGCCCTTGAGGACGGTCGACAGCCAATCAAAGCGCGCCGACAGGTTCGCGAGCGCACCGGCCTTCCAGTCGGCTGAGGCCTTCGGGTTCCACAGCGGGCTGAAGCCCTTGTGCACTTCGGAGGAAACGTAGTTCAACAGCTCCATCAGCCGGTAGCGTTCGAACGAACCGGCGGCGGGCGCAAGCCCCGCGTCGGGCTTGCGGTCGGCGATGTATTGCAGCACCACGGCGACCTCGGTCAGCACCTGGCCGTCGTCGAGCGCGAGCGCCGGCACCGAACCCTTTGGATTGACGGCCCGGTAGTCGGCGCCGGAGGCGGTTTTCTTCGTCTGCAGGTCGACCTTTTCAGCCGTGAACGGCAGTCCCGCCTCGCACAGCGCAATGTGCGGCGCGAGCGAGCAGGCGCCCGGGGAGTAATAGAGCTTCATCAGGATATCCTCGGTCGGATTGCGGAAGGATGCGGATTTTAACGCGCGCCGCTCACCGCGCAAAGCGCCGCGGAAAGCGCGGGCGCCGGGCGCGCAGGAACGCGTGCGCGTAGACCGGCGCGGCGAGCGAATCGATGCGCACCCGGCCGTTGGTGGATGGCGCGTGCACGAAGCGTTCGCCGTCGATCGCGATGCCGACGTGCAGCTCCTCGTGCGGGAAACGCATGAACACGAGATCGCCGGCGCGCAGCCGGTCGCGGGCCACCGGGGCGCCGGCGTGGATCTGGCCGGCGGTCGTGCGCGGCAGGTCGAACCCGGCGCGGTGTGCGGCGTAAACCACGAGGCCGCTGCAGTCGAAACCCCGCACCGTGTCGCCGCCGTAGCGGTACGGCCGCCCGACCATCGCGAGCGCGCTGCGCACGAACAGCGCGCGCGCATCGGGCGGGGCCTCGGGTCGCGTCGGACGACCCGCGCAGGCCGCGACGGCCGCCGCCATGAGCGCGACGGCGGCGAAGCGCCTCAAGCCCTTGCGGCGCCCGTGAGCGACGTCGCGAGCGCGGCGCCGACGATGCCCGCCTCGGCACGCAGCGCGCCGATCCGGATCGCGGCCTCGCAGCGCAGCTTGGACAGGAAATGTTCCGGCTGTTCGGTGATTCCGCCGCACAGCACGATCAGGTCCGGCCACAGCAGCGCGTGCAGCTCGCCGAGCACGACGTTGAGCTCCGCCGCCCACGCGTCCCAGCTCAGGCCGAGTTCGACCTTGATGCGCGGCGCGGCGCGCGCCTCGGCCTCCAGGCCGCCCACCTGCAGGTGGCCGAGTTCGGTGTTCGCGACGAGGTGTCCGTCCGTGAACAGCGCGCTGCCGATGCCGGTTCCGAGCGTCAACAGCAGCACCGTTCCGCCGACATCCTTCGCCGCGCCGTAACGCTGCTCGGCGAGTCCGGCCGCATCGGCGTCGTTGATCGACGTGACCGCCCGGCCGAGCCGGGCCGTCGCGAGCGCGGTCAGCGGCCGGCCGATCCAGTCCTTGTTCAGGTGCGCGGCGGTGCGCACCGTGCCGTCGACGATCACGCTCGGAAAGGCGAGGCCGACCGGCAGCCCCGCCGGCAGATGGGCGACCGCCGAGGCGATCGCCTCGAGCATCGTCTCGATCGGCCCCTGGGCCGGCGTCGGCACACTGTGACGCTCTCCATGGAATTCCCCGGTGTCCAGGTCGATGGTCGCGCACTTGATCGACGAGCCGCCGACATCGACGCCGATTGCCAGGTTTTGCCGTGTGTTTTTCAAATTCCGCCCCGCGGTTTCGGAGATTCGAGAGGTCGATTCGCCAACGAAACTATAATAACCTGTAAATTCGCGCCAATGAATCTTGCCACCTGGCAATGATGGCGGTCCTGGGATGATGAACACGGCGGTTAGTCAAATTTCGACACGGCGCAACGTGGCCCTGCAGCCGGGAATGCTGCACGCGGCGTTGCTGGATCGGCTGACCCGGGCGCTCGGGAAAAACCTGGAAACCGCGGGCGCGCGCGACCTATACGACGCCTTGTCGCTCGCGGTGCGCGAGGAGCTGACGCTGCGCTGGCTCGCGACCCAGCGGCGCGTGGCCCGCGCGCACGTCAAGCGGGTTTGTTACCTGTCGGTCGAATATCTGCCCGGCGGTTCGCTGATGAACGCGCTCGGCAGCCTCGGCGGCGAGTTCGTCCAGGAGGCGCGGGCGACGCTGCGCGCGTTGGGACACGAACTCGAGGAGGTCGCCGCGCAGGAGGTGGATCCCGGGCTCGGCAACGGCGGGCTCGGACGGCTCGCGGCCTGTTTCATGGATTCGCTCGCGACGCTGCAGTACCCGGCGGTCGGCTACGGCATCCGCTACGATTACGGAATATTCACGCAGGTGATCGACGAGGACGGCGCGCAGCGCGAGGTCGCGAGCAGCTGGCTGCGCCTGCGCAACCCCTGGGAGACCCCGCGCGGCAATGTGCGCTACACGGTGCGATTCGGCGGCCGCAGCGAGGCGGCGCCGGGGGCGGATCCGGCCTCGCCGCATCGCTGGGTGGACACCCGGGACATCTACGCGATCGGCTTCGACCAGCTCATTCCCGGCAACCGCTGCACGACGGTGAACCATCTGCGGCTGTGGTCCGGGCGCGGCATCACGCCGTTCGACATCGACGCCTTCAACGAGGGCGATTACGCGGCGGCGGTGCGCGACCAGGTCGACGCGAAGAACCTGTCGCGGGTGCTGTATCCGGACGACACCACGCAGCAGGGCAAGGAACTCAGGCTCAAGCAGCAGTACTTCTTCGCGAGCGCGAGCCTGCAGGACATCCTGGCGACGCACGCCGCCGAGGGCCGCGCGCTCGAGTCGCTGCCCGACGCGATCGCGATCCAGCTGAACGACACCCACCCCACGGTCGCGATTCCGGAGCTGATGCGGCTTCTGGTCGATGAGCGCGCCATGCGGTGGGAGGACGCCTGGCGCATCACGACGGCGGTGTTCTCCTACACGAACCACACGCTGTTGCCGGAGGCCCTCGAAACCTGGCCGGTGTCGATGTACGAGCGGCTGTTGCCGCGGCATCTGGAAATCATCTACCTGATCAACAAGGACTTTCTGGCCGGAGTGGACGCCGCTTTTCCGGGCGACGTCGAGCGTCAACGGCGTCTGTCGATCATCACCGAGGAGGGCGAGCGGCGGGTGCGCATGGCGCATCTGGCCGTCATCGGCAGTCACCGCGTCAACGGCGTCGCGCGCCTGCATTCGGAGCTGATGCGCAAACAGGTGTTCTCCGGGTTCGCCCAGATTTACCCCGAGCGGTTCATCAACGTCACCAACGGCATCGCGGTGCGCCGCTGGCTGAAACAGTCGAACCCCGGGCTCTCGGCGCTGTTCACCGAGCGGCTCGGCGTCACCTGGGAAAACGATTTGGAGGACATCGGGCGCCTGATCGGCGCGGCCGCCGATCCGCAGTTCCGGGCGCGGTTCCGCGCGATCAAGCGCGCGAACAAGGAGCGGCTCGCCGCGGAGCTCGAGCGGCGCATCGGCGTCGGCGTGGACGTCGATTCGCTGTTCGACGTCCAGGTCAAGCGCATCCACGAGTACAAGCGCCAGACCCTGAACCTGCTGTACGTGGTCGCCCGCTACATCCGGATCCTCGAGAATCCGGTCGCGGACATCCTGCCGCGCACGGTGGTGTTCGCCGGCAAGGCGGCCCCGGGGTATGCGATCGCCAAGTCGATCATCAAGCTGATCAACAACGTCGCGCGCACCGTCAACGCCGATCCGGCGGCGGCGGGGAAGCTGCGCATCGCGTTCCTGCCGGACTACGACGTGACCCTCGCCCAGAAGATCATTCCGGCCGCGGACCTGTCCCAGCAGATCTCCACCGCCGGCATGGAGGCCTCGGGAACCGGCAACATGAAGCTCGCGCTGAACGGCGCGCTGACGATCGGCACGCTGGACGGCGCGAACATCGAGATTCGCGAGCACGTCGGCCCCGAGAACATCTTCATCTTCGGTCTCGACGCCGACGAGGTGGCCCGGCGCCGCGCCGCGGGCTACCGGCCGCGCGCCGAGGTCGATGCGAATCCGGAGCTCGGGCGCGTGCTCGCGATGATCGCGTCGGGCCGGTTTTCCCCCGACCGGCCGAACGAGGCCGCGCCGATCGTCGAGCGCCTGCTCGCCGACCACGAGCCGTACCTCGTGCTCGCCGATTTCGCGGCGTATTGCGCGGCCCAGGAGCGGGTGGACGAACTGTACCGGCACGAGGATGATTGGAGCCGCAAGGCGGCGCTCAACTCCCTGAACATGGGGTATTTTTCCAGCGACCGCAGCGTGCGTGAATACGCGGACTGGATCTGGGGCGTAAAGCCCGTCATTTGAGCGGGTGACCCCTTGAGCGAAGGCCATATCTCGGATTTCGACCTGTATCTGTTCGGCGAGGGCAAACACGAGCGGATCTACGACAAGCTCGGCGCCCACCCGGGGCAGAGCGGCGGGCGCACCGGCACCTGGTTCGCGGTCTGGGCGCCGAATGCCGACCGGGTGAGCGTCGTCGGCCCGTTCAACGACTGGGACGGGGGACGCGACGTGATGCACGGCCGCGGGGTCGCGGGCGTCTGGGAGCTGTTCGTACCGGACCTCGGTGTCGGCACGCTCTACAAGTACGAGGTGCGCACGCGCGAGGGACATCTGCTGCTGAAAACCGACCCCTACGGGTTCGCGATGCAGCTGCGGCCCGAGAATTGCTCGATCGTCGCCGCGCTCGACGGCTTCGGCTGGACCGACGCCGACTGGATCGCGCGGCGGGAACACGGCGATCCGCGGCGCCGCCCGCTCAACATCTACGAGGTGCATCTCGGGTCCTGGCGCCGCCCCTGGCACGAGAGGACGCCGCCGTTCATGAGCTGGCGCGAGGCCGCCGATCAGCTGATTCCCTACGTCAAGGAGATGGCCTACACACACATCGAGCTGATGGGCGTCGCCGAACATCCGCTTGACGCCTCCTGGGGCTACCAGGTCACCGGTTACTTCGCGCCCACTGCGCGCTACGGCACGCCGCGGGATTTCATGGATTTCGTCGATCGCTGCCACGCGGCCGGCGTCGGCGTGATCCTCGACTGGGTGCCGGCGCATTTCCCGCGCGACGAGCACGGCCTCGCGTACTTCGACGGCACCGCGCTCTACGAACACGCGGACGCGCGGCTCGGCGAGCATGCCGACTGGGGCACGAAGATCTTCAACTACGGCCGTCACGAGGTGCGCAATTTCCTCGTCGCGAACGCGCTCTACTGGTTCGACCGCTACCACGTGGACGGCCTGCGCGTCGACGCGGTTGCCTCGATGCTGTATCTCGACTACAGCCGCAAGCCCGGGGAATGGCTGCCGAACCGCCATGGCGGCCGCGAAAACATCGACGCGATCGATTTCCTGCGCGAGATGAACGACGCGGTGCACCGCGCGCATCCCGGCGCGCTGACGATCGCCGAGGAGTCGACCGCATTCGCCGGGGTGTCGCAGCCGCCCGCGTTCGGCGGACTCGGCTTCAATTACAAATGGAACATGGGGTGGATGAACGACACCCTGAAATACGCCGCGCTCGACCCGATCTACCGGCGCTACAACCACCAATTGATCACGTTCTCGTTCATGTATGCCTGGTCCGAGAACTTCATCCTGCCGATCTCGCACGACGAGGTCGTGCACGGCAAGGGCGCGCTGCTCGCGAAAATGCCGGGAGACGACTGGCAGAAGCGCGCCAACTGCCGGCTGTTGATCGCCTACATGATCGCCTTCCCCGGCAAGAAGCTCATGTTCATGGGCGCCGAGTTCGGCCAATGGCGGGAGTGGCGCGACCACGATCAGCTCGACTGGTACCTCGCCGCCGAGCCCGATCACCGCCGGCTGTGCGACTTCTTCCGCGAGACGAACCAGCTGTACCTGGCGAGTCCGCAGCTGCACGCGAGCGACGCCGATCACGACGGCTTCCGCTGGGTCGATCTGCACAACGCGGACGAGAGCGTGTGGGCCTTCCAGCGCCGCTCGACCGGCGGCGACCCGGGGACGCCGATCACCTGCGTGTTCAACGCGACGCCGGTGCCGCGCGCCGGCTACCGGATCGGCGTCACGGAACCCGGCGAGTATCGCAAGATTCTCGACAGCGACGACACGCGGTTCGGTGGCTCCGGATTCAACCGCCAGCACAGCGTCGGCAGCCTCGCCGACGGCTGTCAGGGCTATGCGCGGTCCCTGGAGATCGACCTTCCTCCGCTGGGCGCGGTGTTCTTCACCGGACCGGTCTAGTGCGACCGATCAAGGCAGGCCAGCCGCGCCCGCTGGGCGCGACCTGGACCAAGCATGGCGTGAATTTCGCCGTGTACTCGCGGCACGCGACCCGGGTCGAGGTATGCCTGTTCGACGAGCAGAGCGGGCGCGAAACGAGCCGCTACGTGCTGCCGGAGCGCACCGGCGACGTCTGGCACGGCCTCTTGTCGCTGCGGCGCGCGGGCTACGGCAAGGCTTACGCGTTCTCGGTCGACGGGCCGCGGGAGCCGCAGGCGGGCCTGCGCTTCGATCCCGCCGCGCGCCTGATCGATCCGCATGCGCGCGCGGTGACCGCGGGGCCCGTGCCGCGCTGCCGGGTGGCCGATCCGCGCTTCGACTGGAGCGGGGACCGCGCGCCGTCGGTGCCGTGGCGCGACACCGTCATCTACGAACTGCACGTCAAGGGTTACACCGCGCGCCATCCGGCGGTGCCGCCGGCGCTGCGCGGGAAATATCTCGGGCTCGCGCAGCCGGAGGTGATCGCCCACCTGAAGTCGATCGGCGTGACCACGCTCGAATTGCTGCCGGTCCAGGCCTTCCTCGACGAGGAGTTCCTGGCCGCGCGCGGTCTCGTCAACTACTGGGGCTACAACCCGGTCGCGTGGTTCGCGCCGGAGCCGCGCTACGCGGTCGCCGATCCGGTCGCCGAGTTCAAGACCATGGTCAAGGCGCTGCACGCGGCCGGCCTCGAGGTCATCGTCGACATGGTGTTCAATCACACCGCCGAGGGCAACGAACAGGGCAGAACGTGGAGCCTGCGCGGGATCGACAATCCGGTGTACTACCGCCTGATCCGCGAGGATCCCCGCTATTATGAGAACCTGACCGGCTGCGGCAACACCGTCAATTGCGAACATCCGCAGGTGCGCTCCCTGATCGTCGACTGCATGAAGTACTGGGTCGATGAAATGCACATCGACGGCTTCCGCTTCGACCTTGCCACCGTGCTGGCGCGCGACGCGCGCGGCTTCAACGAGAACTCCCCGTTCTTCAAGGCGGTGCGGGCGGAGCCCGCTCTCGCGTACTCCAAGCTGATCGCCGAGCCCTGGGATCTGGGTCTCGGGGGCTATCAGCTCGGCCATTTTCCGCCGGGCTGGTCGGAGTGGAACGACCGCTATCGGGACACGATGCGCTCGTTCTGGCGCGGCGACGGCGGGCGCATCGGCGAGTTCGCCGAGCGCCTGGCGGGTTCGAGCGACCTGTTCCGCCACAACGCCCGCAAGCCCACCGCGAGCATCAATTTCCTGACCGCGCACGACGGCTTCACGCTGCACGACCTGGTGTCCTACAACGAGCGCCACAATGACGCGAATCTCGAGAACAACGCCGACGGCAGCGGCAACAATCTCAGCTGGAACTGCGGCGTCGAGGGGCTGACCGAGGACGCCGGCATCAAGGAGCTGCGCCGCCGCCAAATGCGCAATTTCCTCGCGACGCTGTTCCTCTCGCAGGGCGTGCCGATGCTGCAGGCGGGGGACGAATTCGCGCGCTCTCAGGGCGGCAACAACAACGCCTATTGTCAGGACAACGAGATCTCCTGGATGGACTGGGAATTGTCGGTGACCCATGCCGACCTGTCGGATTTCGTGCGCGCGCTCGCGAACTTGCGCCGCACGCACGCGGTGCTGCGCCGGGAGACGTTCTTCAAGGGCGCGCCGCAGCGCGCGGCGATGAAGGATGTGACCTGGCTGCACGCGCGCGGCGCGGAGATGACCCACCTGGACTGGTCGGACGGGGAGTTGCGCACGCTCGGCGTGCGCCTGCGCCGCGGCGCGAGTTCCCCGGGCTTTCTGCTGCTGCTCGTCAATGCGGGCGCCGACGCGCTGGAATTTGCGCTGCCGCCCACGGCGGGTCCGCCCTGGCAGCGCCTCCTCGACACGGCGCAGGAGCCGTTCGATGCGCCGTGGACGGCCGCGGACGGCACCTACGCGCTCGCCGCGCGCAGCCTGGCGCTGCTGGAGTCCTGAGATCATGAGCAAGGCGCAGATCGAGCGGCTGGCCGCGCTCCACGGCATCGGCGAGGCGTACTTCGACTATCGCGGCCGCCTGTGCCGGTTCAGCGCCGTGACCAAGGCGGCGCTGCTGCGCGCGATGGGCCTGCGGCTCGGGGATTCCGGCTCGCTGGGCGCGCAGCTCGCGGTCGCCGAGACCGTGGCCGCACGCCGGCTCGTGCCGCCGGTCGCCGCGTCGAACGGCGCGCGCATCGGCTTCGAGATCCACGTCGCCGCCGCCGCGCTGGGCGCGCCGCTCGTCTATCGCGTGCGCCTCGAGGACGGCGGTCTGGTCGAGGGCCGCGTGGCGGCGACGGACTGTCAGGAGCTCGGGCGCGGCGAGGTGGACGGCGTGTGCGTCACCCGTCGCCGGTTCGAACTGCCGCCGGAACTGCCTCCGGGCTATCACGAGCTCGAACTCGCGGTCGGCGACGGCGCCGCGGAGCGCTGCCGCCTGATCATGTCGCCCCCCTTGTGCTACGAGCCGCCCGCGCTCGTCTCCGGACGGCGGTTGTGGGGCGTCGCGGTGCAGTTGTACACGCTGCGCTCGCGCGAGAACTGGGGAATCGGCGACTTTGCCGACCTGGAAGCGCTGATTCGCCACGTGGCCGCGCGCGGCGCCGGCTTCGTCGGCCTGAATCCGCTGCACGCGCTGTCGGCCGATCCCGAACGCTGCAGTCCGTACAGCGCTTCGGACCGGCATTTCCTCAATGTGCTGTACCTGGCGGTGCCGGCGGTGGCGGAGTTCGCGGTCTGTGCCGCGGCGCAAGCCCGGGTTGCCGACGCCGGGTTCCAGCGGCGGCTCGCGGATTTGCGCGCCGGCACGCTGGTCGACTATCGCGGCGTGGCCGCGGTCAAATTCGAGATCCTGGAGCTGCTGCACGCCGAGTTTCGCGCGCGCGAGCTCGCCGCGCGCACGCCGCGCGCGGCCGCGTTCGCCGGGTTCGTCGCCGCCGGCGGCGCCGCGCTCGAGCGCCATGCGGTGTTCGAGGCGCTCGACCGCCATTTCCGGCGCGAACGCGGCAGCGCATCCGGTTGGATGAACTGGCCGGCCGAATACCATGACCCCGGCGCTGCCGCGGTGCGCGCGTTCGCCGCGGCGCACGCCGCGGACGTGGAGTTCTTTTTGTATTTGCAGTGGCTCGCCGACACCCAATTGGGCGCCGCGCAGGCGCTCGCGCGCTCGCTCGGGATGCCGATCGGGCTGTACGGCGACTACGCGGTCGGCGCGAACGCGGCCGGCTCCGAAGTCTGGGCCGATCCCGGCAATTTCCGGTTGGGCGCCGAGATCGGTGCGCCGCCCGATCCGATTGCGCTGAAGGGCCAGGGCTGGGGCATTCCGCCTCAGGATCCGCTCGCGATGCAGCGCGAGGGCCTGCGAGGCTTCTCGCGCGTCATCCGCGAGAACATGCGCCGCTACGGCGCGCTGCGCCTCGACCACGTGATGGCGCTGTTCCGGCTGTGGTGGGTGCCCGCCGGCGGCTCGCCCGCCGACGGCGCCTACGTGCATTATCCGCTGCACCCCTTGATGACCGTGCTCGCGCTCGAGAGCGCGCGCGCCCGCTGCCTGGTGGTCGGCGAGGATCTCGGGGTGGTGCCCGACGAGGTGCGCGCGGCGATGAGCCAGTACGCGCTCAACCACTACAAGGTCATGCTGTTCGAGAAGGACCAGGGACGGTTCCGCCGGCCGGACGAGTATCCGCGGCGCGCGCTCGCGACCGTGACCACGCATGACATGCCGACGATCCGCAGCTACTGGGAGGGGCTGGACATCGTGCTGCGGGAGAAACTGCGGCTGTATCCGGACGTCGCGATGCACGCCCAGGTGGTGGACGAGCGCGAGCGGGACCGCGCCGCGCTGCTCGAGGCGCTGCGCGCACAGGGGCTGGAACCGGCGGCGCCGCCGCGGGCCGACGCAGACTTCACCGCGGCGCTCGCCCGCGCGATGCACGTCTTTCTCGCCACGTCGAGCGCGGCCCTGGTCGCCGTCCAGCTCGAGGACCTGCTCGGCATCGTCGATCCGGTCAACGTGCCCGGCACGCACGAGGAATATCCGAACTGGCGCCGCAAGATCGACGTCGATCTAGCGGAGATTTTCGCGCGCGCCGACGTCGTCGAATCCTTGGACGCGATCAACCGGGCGCGGGGCTGAGCGGGCGTTCCTGGGCCCGGGCGGCCGCGACCCAGATCGCGCCGGAGACGAGGACCGCGAGCGGCACGATCTTGACCGCCTGCGCTAGCGAGGAAGCGTCCGAGATCGCGCCGATCAAGAACGGCGAAATCGCGTCCCCGAGCATGTGGATCGAAAACACCGACAGCGCGACCGCGGTGGCGCGCTCGAACGGCGACACGAGATTGACGATCGCCGCGTTCACCGGTCCGGTCGACAGGAACAACAGGAACTGCGCAACAATCATGCTCGCGAGGTACAGCGACGACGAGGCCGTCGTCAGGGCCATCCACACGAACGGCGCCGCGAGCAGCGTGGAGATCGCGCACAACCAGAGAAACGCCGCCTTCGAATAGCGCCCGCAATAATCGCCGAGCCATCCGCCGACGAACGTGCCCGCGAATCCGGTGATCACGACGATTTCCCCGAAGCTCACCGTCGCCTCGGCCCGCGGCATGCCGCGCACACGCTCCAGAAAGGAGGGCATCCAGGCCGCGAGGCCGCCGATCGCGAAGGTGTAGGCCGCGTAGCCGAGCACGGTGAGCACGTAGGGGGCGTTGCGCGCGAGATCGCGGTAAGCGGTGCGCGCCGAGGCCGGTGCGGCCGGGGTGCCGGCTTCCGGCGCGGCGTCCTGGCTGCCGCGCGGGGGGTCGCGCAACCACAGGCACAGCGCCGCGAGCGCGAGACCCGGGATGCCGGCGACGAAAAAAGCCCGGCGCCAGCCGAAGTGCGCGCCGACGAGTCCGCCCACCACATAGCCGAGCGCGGAGCCGACCGGAATCGCGCAGAAAAAGATGGCCATCACCCGGCCGCGCCGGTCGGCGGGGTAGTAATCCGCCAGCAGGCTCGGGCCGATGGTGCCGTACGCGGCCTCGCCGACGCCGACCGAGGCGCGCGCCGCGAGCAGTCCCGCGAACGAGCCCACGAGTCCGGACAGCGCGGTCGCGAGGCTCCAGAGCGCGACGCCGGACGCAATGAGCTTCGGGCGCGAGCGGCGGTCGCCGAGCGCGCCGAACACCGGTGCCGACAGCGTGTAGATCAGCAGGAACACGCTCATCAGGGCGCCGAGATTCTCGTCCGACAGGCCGAGCGCCGAGTGCTTCAGGTTCTCGAACAACGCCGGAACCACGTAGCGGTCGAGGTAATTGAATAGATTGATCGACGCCAGCACCGCGAGCCCGAAGCCCGCGTTCATCGTCCGTCCGTCGCGCGGCCGCCCGGGTCCGCCCACCGCGGCTAGCCGGTGACTTCCGCCGGACGCTGCGCGAGATCATAGGCGGCGCGTTGTTCGGCGAAGCGGACGACCTGTGTGGCGAGCAGCGACAATTGTTTCTCGGCCGCCGCGCTGGTCGGCACGTCGGCGTCGTCGAAGCGGCTCTCCGCGGTGTTCAACGCGACGCCGAGCGGCGTCGGCCAACCGCGCAGCGCGTGCACGATCGAGCGCAGCGCGCCGAGCGTCGCGCCGGTCGCCTGCCAGCCGTTCGCACAGGCGATCAGGCCGACCGCGCGGCCGTCGAAATAAGGCCGCGGGTCGTCGCGCAGATCCTCGGCATAGTCCAGCGCATTCTTGATCAAGCCGGACAAGGAGCCGTGATAGCCGGGCGAGGCGATCACGATCCCCGAGGCACGGCGCAGCGCCGCGATGAAATGACGCGCGGTGGCGTCGCGCTCGGTCGATTCGGGCACGTAGATCGGCAGGAGGATCTGCGGGCCGGCGAGCATTTCGGTGTCCGCGCCCAGTTCGCGCGCGCGCGCGAGCACATAGCGCGCCGCACGCTCGGAGGTCGATCCGGGACGGGTGGTGCCGCCGATTCCGACGATCAGCGGTCGGGGCGGATGGTGGGCGGCGTTTCGCGTCATGCGCCGGGGATGCTAACAAATTACGCCGCCGATTGACCGCCAATCTGTGGCCGCGCGGGGGTAAAATACGCGAACCATGCCGCTATTTGACGCATTCGTCCGCCGCGCGGCGGCGCTCGTGTTCACCGCCGCCGCCCTCGCAGGCTGTGACGGCACGGCCGTCGTGACCCTGAGCGCCTCGCAGGCGCATTTCCTCGCGTATCGCGTCACCCTCGTGTCGGTCGCGCTGCAGGCCGCCAACGGGGCGGGGGCCGTCCAGGTGCTGCCGGCGAGCAGAACCGTGGACCTTGCGCACCTGGTGGACATCGATGCGGTGCTGGGCGCGGCGGCAGCCCTCAGCGGCACCTACCCCAGCGCGGTGATCACCGTCGATTACTCGAACGCCCGCATCGTCGCCGATGACGGCAGCGCCGCGGGCAGCACCCTGACCGCGGTCGATGCGACCGGCCTGCCGCTCGGACGCGTCGCGCTCACCGTCAACCTCGATCCGAAGGATGTGCTGCGGATCGACGCCGGCAAGGCGTCGAACCTCGCGCTCGACTTCAACCTCGCGGCGTCGAACGCGGTGAACCTCGCGCAGAAGACGGTCCAGGTGACGCCGCTGATCGCCGCGAGCACGGTGCCGCTCGATAACAAGCCGGTCCGGCTCGACGGGGTGCTCGCGAGCGCCGATGCGCTCAAATCCACCTACACCGCGACGCTCGCGCCCTACGGCGCCAACGTGCGCAGCGCCGGCCAGTTGATCGCGACACCGGATGCCGCGACCGTCTATGAACTGAACGCCACGCCGGCGGCGGGCGCCGCCGGCCTGGCGGCGCTCGCCGGCGAGAGTGCGGGGACTTACACGATCGCGTACGGCGCGTTCACCGGCACCGCGACGACGGCGTCGGCGGCGCAGAACCTCGTGTTCACGCCGACCGAGGTGTACTCCGGATCGAGCGCCGCGAGCCCGCAATTCGACCGGCTCTCGGGGGTGGTCACCGCCCGCGGCGCGGACACCCTCACCGTGCCCGCGGCGACGCTGCTGTCCAGCACGGGAACCAGTTCCCTCGTGACCGGCACGGGCACCGTGCTCCTGGCGGCAACCACCGCATTCACGCGGTCCGGCCAGTCGAGTGCGCTCGACGCCACGCTGCCGCAACAGATCTCCGTCGGTTCGCGCATCGTCGCGTTCGGCATCGCGACCACGGACGGCGCCGGTAACGTCACCCTGGACGCGCGTGCCGGCCGGGTCCGCGTAGGCCCCGTCAGCGCCGACGGCATCGTCACGGCCCAGACCACCCTGGGTCTTTCGGTCACGCTCGCCGACTTGGGCGGCCGCGCGGTGGCGCCATTCGGGTTCACCGGCACCGGCCTGAGTCCGGCCACCGACTCCAACCCGAATCAATACCAGATCGCCACGCCGGGGCTCTCGCTCGCGAATGCCGCGGTCGGCACCGCCGTCGAGGCGTCCGGCTACGTCGCGAATTTCGGCGCGGCGCCGCCCGACTTCATCGCCTCCACGCTCGCCGACCGGACGACGCTCGCCGCGGTGCTCAGCATCGATTGGGGTTCCGCCGGCACCACGACGCCGTTCGCGTCCATCGCGGCCGCCAAACTCGACCTCGACCGTTCGAACGGCGCGATCGGCGCGCGCCACGTGATCGCGATCGGCGCGCAATCGATCGATCTCGTTGCGCTCGCGGCGGACACGCTGATCGTGCCGGACACCGCCTCGACGACGGTGGTGTATTCGATCGGCCACGCGGCCTCCGCGACCGTCGACAATTTCGACGGCTTCGCGGATTTCAGCGCCGCGCTCGGCGCGGATCTCAACGGCACGGTGCATGCGACCACGCTCACCGCCCTGGGCGTGTACGACGCATCGACCGGCACCCTCACCGCGACCCGCGTGTCGGTCTATCTAGACGACTAGCGCCGCTCTATACTTCACCGATGGAAATCGCGATGATCGGTCTCGGTCGGATGGGCGCTAACATGGCCGAGCGCCTGTTGCGCGGTGGACATCGGGTCTTCGGCTTCGATCC
>JBBISV010000048.1:0-12664 GCA_037441085.1 Gammaproteobacteria bacterium
CGCGAATACACAGCGGAGTCGATCGCGCGCGCGGTCGCGACCGCGGCGCCGGGCGCCGCCATCTACGTCTGCGGCGGCGGCGCGCACAACCCCGGCCTGCTCGCGGCGCTGCGGCGGCGCGCCGCGCCTTCGACGGTGGCGACCACGGCCGCGCTCGGCGTGGATCCGGACTATGTCGAGGCGATCGCCTTCGCCTTCTTCGCCTTCCGCACGCTGCAGGGGCTGCCGTCGAACGCGGCCGGCGTCACCGGCGCGCGCGGTCCGCGCATACTGGGCGGCATCTATCCGTCCCCGAGGACTTGATCCTGCATGAATGACGTCGATTTGAACTCAAGTTCCCTGTACATCAATCGGGAACTTTCGTTCCTGGAATTCAACCAGCGCGTGCTGGAACAGGCCAAGGATCCGGCGATTCCGCTGCTGGAGAGGGTGCGCTTCCTGTGCATATCCTGCGCGAATCTCGACGAGTTCTTCGAGATCCGGGTCGCGGGCCTCAAGGAGCTCGCCGAGGCCGGTGCCGCCGCGATCGGTCCGGACGGCCTCGGCGTGGCGGAACAATTGCAGGCCATCGGGGTGCGCGCGACACGGATCGTCGCGGAGCAATACGCGCTGCTGAATGACGTGCTGTTGCCCGCGCTCGCCGCGAACGGCATCGTCTTCCTGACCCCCGGGAATTGGACCGAGCCGCAGCGGCAGTGGCTGGCAGATTATTTCGAGCGCGAAGTGGAGCCCGTACTGAGCCCGCTCGCGCTGGACCCGGCGCGGCCGTTCCCGAAGATACTCAACAAGAGCCTGAATTTCGCCGTCATCGTCGAGGGCGAGGATGACTTCGGCCGCAACAGCGGGCTCGCCGTGGTGCAGGCGCCGCGGTCGCTACCACGGTTGATCCGCCTGCCCGACGTGGTCGGCGGCCGGAATTTCGTGTTCCTCGGGACGATCGTCGAGGCGTTCGTGTCCAGACTGTTCGACGGCATGCGCGTGCGCGGCTGTTATCAATTCCGGGTGACCCGGAACAGCGATTTGTTCGTCGAGCAGGAGGAGGTCGACGACCTGCTGCGGGCGGTGGAAGGCGAACTGGCGTCGCGCCGCTACGGCGACGCGGTGCGGCTCGAGGCGGCGCACGACTGCCCGCCCGAGATCCTCACCTACCTCCTGAGCCAGTTCGCGCTGGCGCCAGGCGATTTGTACCGCGTGCCGGGCCCGGTCAATCTGAACCGGCTGATGACCGTTTACGATCTGGTCGATCGCGCGGAGCTGAAGTTCCCGCCGTTCGTGCCGAGCCTCCCCGAGCGGCTGCGCAGCGGCGTGGATTTGTTCACGGTGGTGGCGGCGGGCGACGTGCTGCTGCACCACCCGTTCCAGGGCTTCTCGCCGGTCACCGATTTCATCCGGCAGGCGGCCGCGGACCCGGACGTGCTCGCGATCAAACAGACGCTGTACCGTGCCGGCAGCGATTCCTCGGTGGTGCGGGCCCTGTCGGAGGCCGCTCTCGCCGGCAAGGATGTCACCGTGATCATCGAACTGCGGGCGCGGTTCGATGAGGAGGCGAACATCGACATCGCGACCAAGCTGCAGGAGGCGGGGGCGCACGTGATGTACGGCGTGTTCGGCTACAAGACGCACGCGAAGCTGGTCATGGTCGTGCGGCGCGAGAGCCGGGGGCTGCGGCGCTATTGCCACCTCGGCACCGGCAACTATCACGCGAAGACCGCGCGTCTGTACACCGACTACGGCCTGCTGACCGCGAACGAGGAAATCGGCGAGGACATCCATCAGATTTTCCTGCAGCTGACCGGGCTCACGCGGATCCCGCGGCTGCACAAGCTGCTGCATGCGCCGTTCACGCTGCACCGGGCGGTGCTGGAGCGCATCGAACGCGAAGCCGCCAACGCGCGTGCGGGGCTGCCCGCGCGCATCATCGCCAAGCTCAATGCGCTGACGGAGCCCGGCGTGATTCAGTCCCTGTACCGCGCGTCCGCGGCCGGGGTGCGGATCGACTTGATCGTGCGCGGCGTCTGCTGCCTGCGACCGGGCATTCCCGGCGTCTCTGACCGGATCCAGGTCCGTTCGATCGTCGGCAGATTTCTCGAACACTCACGGGTCTATTACTTCGAGAACGCGGGAGCGCCCGAAGTGTATTGCGGCAGCGCGGACTGGATGGATCGGAACCTGTTCCGCCGGATCGAGGTCGCGTTCCCGGTCGAGGATCCCGCCTTCCGCCGCCGCGTCATCGACGAGCTCGAACTGTACCTGCGCGACGATACGCAGAGCTGGCGCCTGGACGCCGAGGCGCGCTACACCCACTCGAGCGGCGCCGCCGGCATTTGCGCGCAGACCCAGCTGCTGCAGCGCTACGACGAACAGGTGGCGCTGACGGAAGCCTGAGTCCGGCGTCACGGATAGCTGAGGCGGATGCCGGCTTCCTTCAAATATTGCCGTTCCTGCTCCAAGTCCTCGATGGTGAGCGGATGATCCTTCATCCAGCGGGGAGGCAGCTCCAGACTGAGATTGCGCCCCTTGACCCGCAACCTGACCTCCGGCAACGGCTCGGGACTGCGGCCGCGATGCAGCAGCACCGCGAGCCGCAGCAACACGATCAAGAACTCGGCAAGCCGGTCCCAAGGCGGCACGAGGTCCTCGAGCGGATCGAGCGCGAACTGGCGACGGTGGGCGCCGACGAGCGCGGCGAGAAGCAGTTGTTCCTCGCGCGGAAAGCCCGGCATGTCGGCGTGTTCCAGGAGGTAGGCGCTGTGCCGCTGGTACTTCGAATGCGCGATGTCCAGGCCGGTTTCATGCAGCCGCGCCGCCCAGCGCAGCGCGAGTTCCGCCAGCGGATCCTCGAGCCCCCATTCGGACTCGACCTGGGACAACAACGCGACCGCCGTTTCCTCCACGCGGTCGGCCTGCGCCGCATCGACGTGGTATCGCTTCTCCATCGCACGCACGGTGAGCACCCGGGCGTCCTCGTCGGTGAACCGCCCCATCAGGTCATAGAGCAGACCCTCGCGCATCGCCCCTTCGGCGGCGCGCAAACGCTCGATTCCCAGGCTCTCGACGACCTCGAGCAAGATGGCGAGACCGCTCGGGAACACCGGCGCACGCTCGGCATCGACGTCCAGCAAGTCCAGCCTGTCGACGTGTCCGGCGGCGATCACGCGGTCGGCGAGCTTTTTCAAATTCCCGGGGGTGATGCGCGACTCCTCCGGATTGAGGCGGCGAAGCACGTCGCCGATCACCCGCACGGTGCCGGAACTGCCGAAAGCCTCCAGCCAGCCGAGCTTTCGATACGCCGCCTGGACCGGTTCGAGTTCGAGGCGCACCGCGGTGCGCGCCCGTTCGAAGCGCTTTTCCGTGATCCGGCCATCGTCGAAATGCAGGGCGCTCAAGCCGACGCAGCCGACCGAGAGGCTTTCGAGGAGTATCGGATTGAATCCGGCGCCGATCACGAGTTCGGTGGAGCCCCCGCCGATGTCGATGACCAGCCGCCTTTCGGAATTCATGGGACTGGTAAACGCGACGCCGGAATAGATCAGCCGCGCTTCCTCGAGTCCCGAGATGATCTCGATCGGATGGCCGAGCGCGGCGCGCGCACGCTCGAGGAACCAGCGCTTGCGGCGCGCGCGGCGCAACGCGTTCGTACCGACGACGCGCACGCTGTCGGCGTGCATCGCGCGCAGCCGCTGTCCGAACCGCTCCAGGCAGCGCAGGGCCCGGTCAACCGCGGCATCGTCGAGCCGGCCGCTTTCGTCCAGGCCCGCGGCGAGCCGGACCATCTCCCGCAGGCGGTCCAAGATCACGAGCTGGCCGTGCGAATGGCGCGCCACGACCATGTGAAAGCTGTTGGAACCCAGATCGACTGCCGCGAGCACGTCCGGCACGGCGCGACCGCTGGTCATTCAGCCGGCCGGCGTGATTACGCTGAAAACGAGGACCCGCAGCCGCAGGTCGTCTTGGCGTTCGGGTTGCGGATGACGAATTGCGCGCCCTGGAGATCTTCCTTGTAGTCGATTTCGGCGCCCATCAGGTACTGCGCGCTCATCGGGTCGACCAGCAGCTTGACGCCGCCGTTTTCCACGCAGAAATCGCCCTCTTCTACATTTTCGTCGAACGTAAATCCGTATTGGAATCCGGAACATCCGCCGCCAGACACGAACACCCGCAGCTTCAGGTTCGGGTTCGATTCCTCACGGATCAGTTCACCGACCTTGCCGGCGGCGGCATCCGTGAACAGCAAAACGTTCGCCGGGGGGGCCGGCTGATCGACCGATGCAGGATCCATGTTCATGGCCCTATGGTACTCGCGCCGCCGCCGCCGATCAAAGTGCCGGATCCCGTGTTGGCACCGCAGCATCCGGCTTCTCGGCCGGATTCAGCCTGTGAATCAATTTTCCGTTGATTTGGGCCCCGATCGCGGTCTCGATGATTTCATAATGCACATTGCCGAGGACGCGCGCCTTCGGGCCCAATTCCACGCGGTTGCTCGCTTCGATGTCGCCCTTGACGATGCCGTTGAGCACGATGTTCGGCACGCTCACGGAGCCCTCGATGCAGCCTTGATCGCTGACGACGATCACGGCTCCCGAGCCGACCTCGGATTTCACGTTGCCGTTGATCTGGCCGTCGAGATGCAGGCCGCCGGTGAACTCAACATCGCCGTTGATGCGCGTCTTGGCGCCGATCAACGTCTGAATCTTCTCCGGCCTATTTTTTCTGCGCTTGAACATCTAGAACACCTTTTGACTGCGCGCGGACGGCGGGATCCGTCTCGGACGACATGCCCCGCGACTTCCACAGGAATGCCTGCCGGTACCCGCGTGTCGCGGTCTTGCCCGCATACAATTCGACGTCGATGCGGTCCGGCGCGAAATTCGGGGGCAATTGCACCACGACATCGTAATTTTGAAAATAGCGGAAGGAGTATGACAGGCTCTGGTGCGGACCAGAGGCGATTTGCGCGAAACTCAGCGTGTCCGGCTTGCCCTGGCGGCGGCCCAGGAATGTCAGGTCGACGTGCCCGGTCACCGATCCGGAAGGCTTGCCGACCTGCATCAGGTCGAATTTCAAATGGTACTGATTCGCGGCCGCGCCGGGCAGGATCTGCAGCTGTTGCACCTTGACCTTGACGACGGAGTCGGGCTGCACGAGACCGCGATAGAACGCCAGATCCTCATTCAGGTGGGCGATCTGGTTCTGCATGTCGCCCAGGCTGTGCTCGACCTGCCGGTAGCCCTCGCGATCGACGCGGCGCGCCACTTCCGCCTGGGCAAGCTTGGCGCGCAGATCGGTGATCTGGCTTTCCAGCGACCGGATGCGCGCGTTCGCGGCCCAGGCGCTGCGCATCGACTCGACGACCCGGTACCCGCCGTCATACCGGCCGGACTCGAACGCCCCGTACAGGGCCAGGACTCCGGCGACGATCGACGTGCCGAGCAGGACCGCGCGGCGCCGCGGGGCGTAGGTGCGGACGACCAATTTGCGGAAAGACTCCGCCATAGCTCCTCAGTTCGACAGGCACGATCCCGAAAGGGAACGTGACATTACACGAAGCCGCCATCCCGCGGTCGTACTATTGCGCCGGGTTCGGCCGCACTGACGCCAATCGGCGACAGCTCCCCGTTTGCCGGTATGATCCCGGGCTTCGCGATCTCGGGAGAAGGACCGATGCTCTGGTTGAAGGCCTTGCATGTGACCGCCATGGTGACCTGGTTCGCGGGCTTGTTTTATCTGCCGCGATTGTTCGTCTATCACGCCGACACCACCGACGAGCCGGGCATGGCGCGATTCCAGGTCATGGAACGCCGCCTGTTCGCGTTGATGACGATCGGCGCCGTGGCGACCATCGCGTTCGGCGTCATGATGATCGTCGCCGATCCCGTGTACCTGAAAATGGGCTGGCTGCACGTCAAGCTGACGCTGGTCGGCGCGCTGGTCGTCTACCATTTGTACTGCCGCAAGCTGATGCTGGATTTCGTGCATCGCCGCAACACGCGTTCGGCGAAGTGGTTCCGTGTCTTCAACGAGGTGCCCTCGCTGCTGCTGATCGCGATCGTCGTGCTCGCGGTGGTCAAGCCGTTCTAGTACCGGTCTCGATTTCCGGCCACCACGTCGGATACGGCGGCAGCCCCTCCGGAAACAACAGCGTGCCGAGTTCATGCAGGGCGCGCACATACACGCGCCGCTTGAAATAGACGACCTCACGAACCGGCGTCCAGTATTCCGCCCAGCGCCAACGGTCGAATTCCGGCTGGGCGGTGGTGTCGAAGCGCAGCCGCGATTCGTCGCCGACCAGCCGTAACAGGTACCAGCGCTGTTTCTGCCCGATGCACCGATCGCGCACGTATTGCCGCGGCAGCCGATAGCGCAGCCAGCCGCGCGTCGCGCCGAGCACCTCGACGTCGGTCCGCTCCAGACCGATTTCTTCCTTCAATTCCCGGAACAGCGCGTCCTCGACCCGTTCGCCGCGATTGACGCCGCCCTGGGGAAACTGCCAGCCACGTCCGCCGACGCGGCCGCCGAGGAACACGGCACCGCCCGGCTGGGACAGCACGATCCCGACATTGGCGCGAAAGCCGTCTTTATCGATGTAATCGATCGCTGGATCTACCGCCATGGCGCCATTGTTCCACATCGACAGGCGCTTTTGCGCGCCCCATTCCGGCACCCCTCCCCTATCCGGCGCCGACCTCGACCCGATCGCGGCCCAAGGCCTTGGCACGGTACAGGGCCGCGTCCGCGTCGGCGAGCAGGCGGTTGGCGAGCGCCATCAAGTCGGCGTCGCCGCGTCCCGGACACAGCGCCGCGACACCGACCGAAACGGTGATGCGGCGGACCACCTGGGCGGTCAGCGTGAACGTCTCCGTGGCGATGGCGCCGCGGATGCGCTCGGCGAGCGTGGCCGCATCGGCGGCCGACGCGTCGGGCAGCAGGATGGCGAGCTCATCCCCGCCGAACCGCGCCGCGGTGTCCATGCTTCGTATTTGCGCTTCGACCCGATGGGCGATTTCCCGCAGCGCATTGTCGCCCGCGAGATGCCCGTAGGCGTCGTTTATCCCCTTGAACCGGTCGATGTCGATCATCAGGCAGGCGATCGAGCCGCCGCGCCGCTGCGCGCGGGCGAACTCCTCCTTCAACCGCTGCTGCAGATAGCGGCGGTTGTGCCATCCGGTGAGGAAATCGGTGATGCCGGCGCGCAGTAGTCTCGCGCGATTCACCGCGTTCTCGATGCACACGCCCGCGACCGCGCCGAGATGCGACAGGAATTCGGTGCCGTGATGGCGGGTGAAGCGGGCCGCGTCCGTGCTGCCGAAGCACAGGGCGCCGAGCGCGCGGTCTTTGCGCGGCAAGGGCACCAGCGCGAGGCTCTTCAGGTCTCCGGTGTCGGGAAACAGGAGATGGTGGTCGGCGCCGACGTAGGGACCGAGCCAGGGCCTCTGCAGATTCGTCAACTGCGGCGCGAGCCCGACCAGCGAATCGACGAAGAGGACCTGCCGAAACTCCTCGGGCCGGTCGCCGCCGGCGATCAGCAGATGGCGGATCTCATGCTGCGGGTCGAGCAGCACGACGCCGACCGAATCGAGGCCGTAGGATTCGCGCAGCCCCTCGACGATCGCGCGCAACAACTGCGACAAGCTGTCCGCGCGCAGCAGCATCAGCTCGCGGGCCTGCGTGCGCTTCAAGATCGCCTCGTTTTGCGCGGCCTCGGCGGCCATCTCCGCCAGGCGTTTCTTCAGTTCCTCGGTCTGGACGGAATGTTCGTCCGCCATCGCGCTCAGCCGGCACGCGACGCCGCGCGCACGTCGAGATACGCGCGCCCGCGGCTCATCATCGCGGCGAACTCGCCGGGCTTGCCCTCGGCGACCGCGCCGACCAGCCTTTCGACCGCACTCTGCAGGGCGCGCAGCGACTCACCGCCATACTCGTTGAGGCTCTGGATCTCGTAGTACAGATCCGGGCTTTCCGCGGCGACCCGGCTGGCGACGTCGAGCTGGGCGTCGAAGGTCGTGCTCGACATCCGGGCCAGCCGCGGCGCCTCCTCGCCGCTTTCGGCGAGCGCGGTGAAGAACGCGATGTTCAGCGCGTGCGAAAGCCCGAGGACGTAGGCGATCAGCCGGTCGTGCTCATCGAGGCCCATGACCACGCGTTCGGCCATCGTCGGCTCGAACAGCGCCTGGGCCTCGAGCAAGGCGTCGCGGTGCCCGAGGTCGATGAATATCACGTGACGACCGGACAACAACTCGGTGTCGGGGCCGAACATCGGATGCAGGGAAGTGACGCGGCAGCCCGCCGCGACGAGCGCGGCGAGTCCGCGGCGCAGCGGCGTTTTCAACGACCCCAGGTCGAAGATCAAGCCGCGCGGCGCGCGCGCTGCGATCGCGGTGAGCAGTTCGGCGGTCGCGCCCAGCGGCGTCGCCAGCACGATCAGGTCCTGATCGAGCGGATCGCCGCGCCAGTCCGCGATGTGATCGAATCCCGGCAGACCGCCGGCCGGATCGGCAATGGTCACCCGGAAGCCCTGCGAGGCCAGGAAGTCAGCGAACCAGCCGCCCATTTTGCCGCGGCCGCCGATCACGAGCGCACGCTTGCCGGATCCTTGCGCCTGAGCGGCGACCCGGGCGTGCTCCTGGGTCGTGAGCGAGGATTGGATCAGCAGCCGCAGCAGCCGTTCGGCCAGGTCCGGCGATACATTCAGGCGCTGCGCCGCAGAGCGCGCGCGCAGGATCACGTCGCGTTCGCGGCCAAAATCACGGGTCGGTCTGCCGGTCGCCCGCTTCACCGCGGCGACCTGCTCGCTGAGCGCCTGGCGATGCGCGACCAGATCCATCAACCGGCCGTCCACTTCACTCAGCGCCTTGCGCAGATCATCCAAATTCATTCGCAACTGCTCCGGACTCGTCATTGGCGCCACCGCGAATCGCGATGCGCCGCCTTGCCCTTTTTACTGGCCGCTCTCGTTGACCGCAAGCCGTGCAACCCCGGCCGCGTCCGAGGTGGCGGATGCGTCCGCGCGCGGCTACCATTCCCCGATGGAGACTCTACCTGACCCGCTGCCCGACGACCCGCTGAAGATTGCCGCCGGCTGGCTCGCGCAAGCCGTGCGCGACGCCGCGCAGCCGAATCCGAATGCGATGGTGCTCGCGACCGTCGATGCGCACGCCAGGCCGTCCGCCCGGGTGGTATTGTGCAAGGAAATCGACGCCGCGCTCGGCGAGATCCGCTTTTTCACGAATTACGGCTCCCGCAAGGGCCGGGAACTGCAACACAACCCGCGCGCAGCCATTGTATTCCACTGGGATCACCGCCACCGGCAGGTGCGCGCCGAGGGCGTGGTCGAGCGCCTGACCGACGCCGACAACGACCGCTATTTCCGCACCAGGCCATGGCAAAGCCGTCTCGGCGCCTGGGCGAGCCACCAAAGCGAACCGGTCCGTTCGCGCGGCGCGCTGGTCGAGGCGCTGGCAGCCGCGGCGCGCCGATTCGGCATTCCATACGGTGGGCCCGGCACCCCGGAACCCGCCGCCATCGAGGTCGACGTGCCCCGACCGCCGCATTGGGGCGGATTCCGCCTGCGGGTCGATGCGGTCGAATTGTGGGTCGAGGGGGACTACCGCATCCACGACCGGGCACGCTGGAGCCGCGCAAACGCCGGTACCGCCTGGACCGCGGTCCGGCTACAGCCCTAGACGGCGCCCACGCCGCTGCGACACCCACCACAAGCCGGGGAGCGCCGTTCAAGATTCCGCAGCCTGCGGATCTTCGTCCTGTTGCTGGTGCTGATCGGAGTCGCGGGCAAGACCTGGTGGGACCGCTACCGGACCACGCGCTGGCGGCATCCGTTGGTGGTCGCGATTTACCCGATCACGGCGGACGCAAGCCCCGTCACCGCCCGCTACGTCACCGGCCTGGACGCCGCGCGCTTCTCCGCAATCGATCGCTTCTTCGCGCGCGAAGCGGCGCGCTATCAGGTCGCGGCGCATCCGCCGATTGAAACGCGCCTGCGGCCCGCGCTCCGCGACCTGCCGCCGCAGCGGCGCCCCGACGCCGGCGTGCCGGGCACGGTGCTGTGGAGCCTGCGCCTGCGGTACTTCGCATGGCGCGTCGCAGAGCGCCGGCATGACTCCGCGGACATTCTGATGTTCGTGCTGTACCGCGACCCGCAATTGACGCCCACGGTGCCGCACTCGCTCGGACTGCAGAAGGGGCTGGTTGGCGTCGTCTACGCGTTCGCGACTCCGGCGATGAACGGCTCCAACGACGTGATCATTGCGCACGAATTGCTGCACACCCTCGGCGCGACCGACAAGTACGATCCCGTCGACGATGCGCCGCGCTTTCCCGACGGCTACGGCGATCCGTGGCAATCGCCCCGGTATCCGCAGCGCACGGCCGAACTGATGGCGGGCCGCCGCATGCTCTCCGCGCACCGCTGGGTCGAGCCGGCCGATCTCGCCGAGGTCGTGATCGGACCCGCGACCGCGCGGGAGATCCGCTGGATCCCTTAGCGCCCCCCGCCGTCGGACCGCGCGAGCGCGGCCAGGATCGGTGCGTGCAACCGGCCATTGGTCGCGAGCACGGACTGGGACGCGAGATCGACCGGATTTCCGTGAAGGTCGGTGAACCGGCCGCCCGCCTCGGTCAGGATGGCGACCGCGGCGGCCACGTCCAGAATGTTGACGTCGCTCTCGATGACCGCGTCGATCTTGCCGGAGGCGAGCAGGTGATAATGCAGGAAATCGCCGTAACCGCGGATGCGGCCGACGCGCGCCACCAGCGCGCCGTAGGCGGACCAACCCGGGCCGCTCGCCAATGACTTCAGATTGCCCGACGACAGGGCGGCCGCCTCGATCGAATCGATCGCGCTGACGGCCACGCGCTCTCCGTTCAAGTAGGCTCCGCGCCCGCGCTCGGCCCAGGCGATCTCGCCATAGACCGGGGCGCTCGACACCCCGAGCACGATTTCACCCGCGCGCATCAGCGCGATCTGCGTCGAGAACATCGGGTATTCGCGGATGAACGCCTTCGTGCCGTCGATCGGGTCGACCAGCCACAGCGATTCGGCCGCCGCCGCCGATCTGCCGGTCTCCTCGCCGTAGAACCCGTATCCCGGGAACCGCGCGGACAGCAGTTCGCGGATCGCAAGTTCGCAGCGCACGTCCGCCTCGGTGACCGGCGATTTGTCGGCCTTGATCCGTACGTCGAGATTGTGCCGATACATGGCGCGCGCGATCTGCGCGGCCGCGGCGGCGGCGTCGAGCGCGGCTGTAAGTTCGGGGGAGGGGTTCATGCGTGTGAAACTCCGATGATATCGACGCCGGCCGGCCCGGCGCGCGCCGGCCGGCGCTCACCTTGACAGAAACCGCGGCCGACGCCTACCGTCGCAACCCCGGCATTGAACGAGACCGACCCATGGGCCATCGCCTGAGCAAGATTTACACGCGCACCGGCGACGAGGGCACGACCGGTCTAGGGGACGGCTCCCGGGTGCCGAAGGAGGACCCGCGCGTCGAAGCCTATGGCACCGTGGATGAGGCGAACAGCGTGCTCGGCATGGTCCTGGCGGTTCCCGGAATTCCCGAGGCCGTCAGACGCTGCCTGATGCAGGTGCAGCACGACCTGTTCGATTTGGGCGCGGAACTGTGCATTCCGGGCCACCGGGTGATGGCGCCCGCGCACATCGCGCGACTGGAGGCGGAGCTCGACCGGTTCAACGCCGCGCTGCCGCCGTTGAAGGAATTCATCCTGCCGGGCGGCGGTCCGGCGGCGGCCGCGTGCCACCTGGCACGCACCGTCTGCCGCCGGGCGGAGCGCCGCGGCTGGTCGCTCGCCCGCGCGCAACCGGTCGCCGCCGAACCGTTGATCTACCTGAACCGCCTGTCGGATCTGCTGTTCGTGCTGGCGCGCGTGCTGGCCCGCCACGAAAACGGCACCGAAATATTCTGGAGCCGGGCGGCGGCGGACGACGGGTCTCAAGGTCGGGGCTGAACAGCCGTCGCAGCGCAGGCGGTTGCGATGAGCCGGCGCGCGCGCATCCAGTCGAACGCCGGCCCCGGGTCCGTTTTCCGGCCCGGTGCGATGTCCGCGTGACCGACGAGACGATCGGGCGACAGGCCGGGATACGTCGAGCAAAGCGCGGCGACGACGGTCGCGAGCACCCGGTACTGAGCGTCCTCATAGGGGACGGTGTCCGCGCCCTCCAGCTCGATTCCGATCGAGAAATCATTGCATGCCTCACGCTGCAGATAGCACGATTTGCCGGCATGCCACGCCCGCGCGGTGAAGGGAACGTATTGAGTGATCGCCCCGTCGCGGCGGATCAGCACATGCGCCGACACGCGCAGGCCGCAGACTTCGGCGAAATAAGGGTGATCCCCCGCCGACAGGGTGTTGGTGAACAGGCGGTCGATCCACGGTCCGCCGAACGACCCCGGCGGCAGACTGATCCCGTGCACGACGATCAGTTCCGGGGACGCATCCGGCGGCCGCGCGTCGAAATTCGGGGACGCCACCTGCGGGACGCCGCGCAGCAACCCCGCTGCGGCATCGATCGTCAGGCGCGGCAGGCGCATCGTCGTTCCAGGCAAGCACGTCTCCTTGCTGCGTCGTGACCGGCGCCTAGCATATGCGACAATGGCGGCCGAAATGAACCCGGAACATCACAAGGCCGCGC
>JBBISV010000048.1:12764-18912 GCA_037441085.1 Gammaproteobacteria bacterium
CTAGCATATGCGACAATGGCGGCCGAAATGAACCCGGAACATCACAAGGCCGCGCTGGCGGCGCGCGATCTCGGCGTCATCTGGCATCCGTGCACGCAGATGAAGGATCACGAGTCCCTGCCGCTGATCGCCATCCGCAGCGGCTCGGGCCCCTGGCTGGAGGATCACGACGGCAAGCGGTACCTCGACGCGATCAGCTCCTGGTGGGTGAACCTTTTCGGTCACGCCAACCCGCATATAGGCGCGGCGCTGCGGGAACAAGCGGCGACGCTCGAGCACGTGATCTTCGCCGGCTTCACGCACGAGCCCGCCGTGCGGCTCGCCGAGCGCCTGGTCGCGGCCGCGCCGCCCGGCCTGACCCGCTGCTTCTTCGCGGACAACGGCTCCGCGGCGGTCGAGGTCGCGCTGAAAATGAGCTTTCATTACTGGCAGAATCGCGGCAAGCCCGGCAAGACGCGCTTCATCGCGCTCGCAAACGGCTACCACGGGGAAACGCTCGGCGCACTCGCAGTCGGGAACGTCGATCTGTACAAGTCCCTGTACCAGCCCATGCTCATGGACGTGATCATGGCGCCGTCCCCCGACTGCTATCACCGCGAGGCGGGCGAGACTCCCGAGGACTATTCCAAAAGGCAGTTCGCGCACATGGAGGCGCTGCTGGAGCGGCATGCGGACGAGGTCGCCGCGGTCATCGTCGAGCCCCTGGTCCAATGTGCGGGCGGCATGCGCATGTACCATCCGGTTTACCTCGCCCTGTTGCGCGAAGCCTGCGACCGGCACGGCGTGCATCTGATCGCCGATGAGATCGCGGTCGGCTTCGGGCGCACGGGCACGATGTTCGCCTGCGAACAGGCGGCGATCACACCGGATTTCCTGTGCCTGTCCAAAGGGCTGACCGGCGGCTTCCTGCCGATGTCGGTGGTCATGACCGGCGCGGACGTCTACTCGGCCTTCTATGACGAATACACGGCTCTGCGGGCGTTCCTGCATTCGCACAGCTACACCGGCAATCCGCTCGCCTGCAGCGCCGCGCTCGCGACGCTCGACATCTTCGCCGCGGAGGACACGATCGCGCGCAACCGGCAGAAGGCGTTGCATCTGGGAAGGCGGGCGCTCGCGCTGCAGGACCATCCGCACGTCGCCGAGGTGCGCCAATGCGGGATGATCGTCGCGGTCGAGTTCGTGCGCGACAAGGCGGCGCGCGAGGCCTATCCGTGGCAGGAGCGGCGCGGCCTGCGAATCTACCGTCACGCCCTCTCGAGGGGGGTGCTGCTGCGGCCGATCGGCAACGTCGTGTACTTCATGCCGCCCTACGTCGTCGACCACGCTGAGATGGATCTGATGGTGGACGTCGCGGCCGAGGGCATCGACCTGGCGACATGCGACTGACGCGCCTGCACGTTGAAGCCCCGCTGGACGCGGGCAGCCTCGTCGAGCTGCCGCCCGCGCCGTCGCTGCACGTGGCGCGGGTCCTGCGGGCCCGCGACGGCGATGCCGTCGTGCTGTTCAACGGCGACGGCCGCGAATACCACGGCATCATCGAGAAGGTGCGCGCGGCGCGCGTCACGGTCGCAATCGGCGAGGGTCGCGGCGTCGACCGGGAATCGCCGGTCGCGCTGACGCTGGTGCAATGCATCCCCCGCGGAGACCGCATGGACTGGATCGTGCAAAAGGCGACGGAACTCGGTGTCGCGCGGATCGTGCCGCTGGTCAGCCGCCGCAGCGTCGTCAAGCTCGACGGCGATCAGGCCGAATCCAAGGCCGCGCACTGGCGCGCCGTGGCGATCAGCGCCTGCGAACAATGCGGCCGCAACCGCGTGCCCGCGGTCGACGCGCCGCGCGCGCTGATCGATTTCCTGGGCGCGCCGTCCGGCGCCGAGCTTCGGCTCGTGCTCGAGCCGGAGGAGCATGCGGCAGCCGCGCCCGCCGGCTCGCCGCGGTCGATCGAGTTCGCGATCGGCCCCGAGGGCGGGCTGGGCGCCGAGGAGCTCGACCTGTTCCGGCTCGCCGGATTCAGCCACCTGCGTCTCGGACCCCGGATCCTGCGCGCGGAAACCGCGGCGATCACGGCCGCGGTCTGGCTGCAGACGCGGTTCGGCGATTTCGACGGATCGCGGTGAAGGGTCAACCGGCGGCGGTGTCGAGCCGCGACTTCCGGTCGATGCCGCCGCCGCACCACAGGTAGAGGGCCAGCAAGGGCTGCGCCAGGCAGCGCATTGCGTGCGGCTCGTCGCTGCGGTGATGCACCACCGAGCCCGGCGGCATTTCCCGCCATTCCTCGTCGCCGCGCTGCCAAAGCGCCGTCCCGGACAGCGGCAGATACAGCTCCTCCGCCGGGTGTCGATGCCGCGGATAGTTCGTATGCGGCCCGAGCAGCAGGATGCCGCAGGCCATCCGCTCGGAGCGCCGCAGGCCGCGCGGCCCCACGAGTTCGGTCCAGCCGTAATTGTCGAGAAAATCGGCGCCGATCTCCCCCGGCTTGTAGGTTTGCCGCCAACACAACCCGGGTGCCGCGCGCTCCAATGCCGCGGCGAGGCCCGGGTCGCGCGCGCGCATCCCGTCGAGCGCGATCCCGAACCACCGCAGCACCGCGAGTCCGTCCGGGCGGTCGCCGCCGCGGGCCGCGCCGACCGCATCGTCTCGCGGCCAGTCCTCGATGAACCGCGCATGCCCGCGCAGCGCGCCGCAGGCCGCGCGCACCGCCGCCAGCAGTTCGTCCGCGGCGGCGGCGGCGGCGGCGGCCGGCTCAGGCAATGACGGAGGTCTCTTCGGCAATCATCAGTTCGAGCCGCTGCAGGTCGGGTATCAGCGGCGTCTCGTTGACCATGCGCACCTGGCAGATCACCGGCGACCGGTCGCTGAAGCTGCGGGAGGGATCGGGCTGGATCACGTCGGCATGGATGCGCACGAGCTGCGGAAACCCCTGGGTCACCAGGCCGAAGCATCCGGACTGCAGCTTGCCGAGCGTTGCGTGGAACACCACGATGCGCGTACGCCCGGAGACGAGCGGCAGCGCCTGACCGAGGGCGCCCTCGAAGGAGACGACCGGGACGCTCGCGCCGTTCCACGGCACGACCCCTAGGTACCACGGCGGCGCATTGGTCATGTCCGCGGGCGTTTGATAGCCGATGACCTCCGCGACACATGCCCGCGGCACGATCAGCCGTTCGCCGACCAACGGCACCAACAGGCTGTAGAGTTCATCGCGCAGTTCCGACATCGGCGCCTACCTCATTGCGCCGCTGCATTGCGCCGGTTGACGAGGGGCTCGATCGCATCGAGCAGCTGGGTCTCCTGATAGGGCTTGCCCAGGTAATCGTCGACCCCGATCTCGATGGCGCGCGCACGATGCTTCTCGCTGACGCGGGAGGTGATCATGACGATGGGGATGTCCTTCAGGCGCGCATCGCCGCGCACGTGCGTCGCCACCTCGTATCCATCCATCCGCGGCATCTCTATGTCGAGCAGGATGATGTCCGGCCTCAGGTCCTGAAGAATCGAGACCGCCTCCAGTCCGTCCTTCGCGGTCACCACGCGCATGCCGTTGCGCTCGAGCAGCCGCTGGGTCACGCGTCGCACCGTGATCGAATCGTCCACGACCAGGGCGAGGGTGCGCCGGTCGCGCTGATCGACGATGGCCGTCTCGGCCGGCCGCGAACGCCACTCGGAGCGCACCAGCGACCCCATGTCGAGAATGATCACGATCCGGCCGTCGCCGAGTATCGTCGCGCCGGCGATGCCGCGGATCGCGGAGATTTGCGGCCCCAGCGACTTCACGACGATCTCGCGGCTGCCCACGAGCTCCTCGGTCACCAGCGCCGTGGAGTGCTCGCCGGCCCGGATCAGCACGACCGACATGGACACGTCGGCCTCGGGCAGCCGCGTCGCGCCGAGCCCGACGAAGGTGCCGAGCTGTTGAAAGCGGTATTTTTGGCCGCCGTATTCGAATGGTGGCGCGTCCGGCGCGAGATGCCGCGCCACGATGTTCCGCGGCAGTCGAACGACCCCCTCGACCGTCGCGAGCGGCAGCGCGTAGACCTCCTCGGCGACCCGGACGATCAGCGCCTGGCTGATCGCGAGCGTGAAGGGCAGCCGGATCGTGAACCGCGAGCGCTTGCCGAGCTCCGATTCGATGAACAGGCCGCCGCCCAGCTTCTTCACCTCGGTGGCGACCACGTCCATGCCGACGCCGCGGCCCGCCGCCTGGGTGACGTGGCCGGCCGTGCTGAACCCCGGCTCGAGTATCAGCTGGGTGGCTTCCTCGTCGGTGAGCTTCGCCTGCGGATCGGCGAGTCCCAGCGCGATGGCCTTCTCGCGGATCAGTTTGACGTCGATGCCGGCGCCGTCGTCGGCGACGACGATCACCACCTCGGCGCCGTCGCGCTCGAGCGAGATCGAAATGTGTCCCATCTCGGGCTTGCCGAGGGCCGCGCGGCGCCCGGGAGCCTCGATTCCATGTACGACCGCATTGCGCAACATGTGCTCCAGCGGCGGCACCATGCGTTCGAGCATCTGTCGGTCGAGTTCGGCGGCGGCGCCGTGCACGGTCAGTTCGGCGCGTTTGCCGGTGTCGTTGGCGGCCTGCCGCACCAGACGGGTGAGGCGCTGAACGTGGCGCTGGAACGGCACCATGCGGGTGCGCATCAAGCCGTTCTGCAGCTCGGTGATCACTCGCGCCTGCTGCGTGAGCAGATTTTGCGCCTCCCGGGTCAGCGTCTCCAGCATCCCCTGAATGCTGCCGACGTCGTTCGCTGTCTCGGCGAGAGCGCGCGAGAACTGCTGCAAAGCCGAGTATCGATCGAGCTCGAGCGGATCGAAGTCCGGGCGCCCGGCGGCCGGCGCCTCGTGGCGGTGCAGGATCTGCGCCTCGGTCTCCATCTCGACGCCGCGCAGCTGCTCCTTCAAGCGCGTGACGGTGCGCGCGAGTTCGGCCAGATTGAAATCGATGGAATTGACCTGTTGGTCCAGGCGCGCCCGGAAAATGCTGACCTCGCCGGCGTTGTTCAGCATGGTGTCGAGCAGATCCGCATCCACCCGTGCCATTTCCGCCCGTTCGACCGGCGCGGTCTCGCGGCCCGGCAAAACCGGTGCACTCGAGGTTTCCAGACTCGCAACGACGGCTTCGGCGCCGGCTGCGGGGGCCGCGGCAGCCGGCGCCGGCTGTGGTACCGACTCAGGCGCGGGCGCCGGTGCGGGCGCGGCGCTGGTCATCGGCACCGCGCGGCCTGCCGGTGCCGCCGAAGCCTCCAGCGCATCGCCATCGGCGAGCCCGCGGATCTGCGCGATCAGCGCGGTCGCCGGCGGCGGCCACGATCCTCCGCCGACCAGGTCGCGCATCCGCGCGAGTTCGTCGAGACTCGCCTGCAGCACCGCGCGGGCGCGGTCGCTCGCGGGAACCGTGCCGCCGTCGATCTGTATCACCAGCGTCTCGAGTTCGTGGCTCAGATCGCCCATCGCCGCGATGCCGGCCATTCGCGCTCCGCCCTTCAGCGTGTGCAGATGGCGCTGCAGTTCAGCCACCGGCTCCTTGTTGCGCAGGTCGCCGTTCCACGCGCCGAGCGAAGCCTGCGCGCTCTCGAGGAGCTCGGTCGCCTCCTCGCTGTAGATGTTGGCTATTTCGTGGTCGAAACCCTCCGGGTCTGCCGGCCCCGGTTCCGGGGCGAGAGCCGGAATGATCGCCGACGCGCCGGTATCCACCCCGGCGCGCGCGAGTTCTTCGTCTAGGGCCGCGTCGAGCACGCGGATGCGCTCGAGCAGCACCGGCTGGTCGGCGAAAAAGATCGTCGACTCGTCGATGTGTGCGACCACGTTCTCGATCGCCGTGACGGCGTCGCGCAATACGACCAGGCCGGCGTCGGGCAATCCGCGGCCGTTGTCGTACACCTTGCGCAGATAGTGATTGAGCGGTTCCGTGACGCGGATGCCGTGCCGCGCTTCGGCCATCTTCGAACTGCCGCAGAGAGTGTGCACGGCGCGGTAGATCACCTCCGGCAGTTCGTGCGGCGCTAGCTGCCCTTCGCGCTTCTGCAGGTACGCACGGATGACCGCCAGATGCGTGGCCGCCTCGTTGCTGTAGATGTCGTGCAGCGCAGGATCCATCGTCGTCGGCGCCGGTTCCGCGGCCGCGACTTCGGCCGGCGCGGCGGCC
>JBBISV010000049.1:0-18893 GCA_037441085.1 Gammaproteobacteria bacterium
CTATTACGGCTGTCGCGCGCGAGTGCTCGGCATGCCGAATTCGAACCCCTGACAGAAAACAAGCCGGTTCGACAAATTGGCGCAGCCAATTTGATCGGCCGCAGGCCGACCCGAAGGGCGAGGCGCGCAGCGCCGAGTGATCCTCTTTGCGGCACCATATATCACAGGGTCCCTATTACGGCTGTCGCGCGCGAGTGCTCGGCATGCCGAATTCGAACCCCTGACAGGCGAGGCGCGCAGCGCCGCTCAGCGATAAGTGTATTCCGGCTGGTCGCCGAGGCCGCGGGCGCCGGCGTATACCGTGATGCTGTTCGAACCCGCGTTGGCGACGAACACGTTGCCGGCGTTGTCGATGGCGATGCCTTCCGGCTGCGCGACCGCACTCCGCGGTGTCGAAACCGCGACCGGCGTGCGACAAAGTGCCGAGCCGACGGTTCCGTCGAGCAACGCATGCAGATCGTACGCGCTCACGCGGGAGGCGTAATACTCGGTCACGAGCAGCAGCGGGCGGTTGCCCCCGGTCACGGCGATACCCGTCGGCCCGCTGGGGCCCGAGTCGCAACCCGCGGCATTGCTGAGCGCGAACACCGGGCGGGAGTCCGCATTGAGCGGAGCTCGATAGCCGAGCAAGTAGTTGGTCGACGCGGTGGGGCCCAGGCCGAGCAGCACGTAACGTCTGTCTCCCCTCTCCCAGGTCGCGAGCGCACCGGGTGCGAGGAGCGCGGTACCCGCCCCGTCCCGCACGATCGCTCCGCCGATTCGGATGAATCCCTTGCCAGCGGGTTCGAACAGGGAAACGTCGTTGCCCGCGTTGTCGGCGACATAGACTCGGCCGGACACGGAATCGAACGCGATTCCGAGCGGACGGCGTAGTCCCCTGTCGATCGCCGGGCACTCGCGCGGTCTCGCCGCGGGCGTCGCAGTCGTCACCCAGCGAGGGACCCGGTACGCCGTGACCGCGCTACTGGCGGCGTTGGCCACGAACAGCCGCCCCTGGGCGTCGAAGGCAAGCCTTGTTGGTCGATCGATCTCCTGCTCGATCTTGCCGACGGCAATCAGTTCCGCGACCAGATGCGACTTCGGATCCAAGCGTTCTTTCAACACCAAGATCTCGTTGCGACCGGAGTTGGCGACATAAAGATACGGATCGCGAAATGCGAGACCATTGGGCTCGCTCAGGTTTCCACTCGGCTGGGGTCGCGGCGGCGGCGCCGGCGTCGGAGGCGAGGGGGGCCTTGGCATGCAGGGTCCCGGATCGCATTGCCCCGGGGGGGCTGGCGCTTGGGCCGCAGCTGAACCGTCCAGCATAGCCGCGGACATCAACACGCCAATGACGACATTCCATCGCTTCGTCGGCATGATCCGCTCCGTTCCGGCCCGAGTTAGCGCAATGATACGAGGATGATCCATCGGATGCCAAGGACGAAGCTGCCGACCGCCTGAGGAAGCGCCGGCTACAGGTCCAGCACCAACCCTCCAACGGTGGCTCGCGAACAGCACGGCAGGAACCGATCGCCCCGGGCTTTCTCCGCCGCGGTCAGAAACAAGTCCCGGTGATCCGGCTCGCCGTCGAGCACGCGGGTCAGGCAGGTGCCGCAGACTCCTTGCGCGCAGGAGGACTGCAGCGCAATGCCGGCCTCGGACAAGGCGGCGAGCACGGTCTTGTCGCGCTCGACGTGAATGACCCTGCCGGTGCTCGCGATCTTGACGTCGAACGCAACGTTGCGTGAGTCGTCCTGTTGCGCGCCGTTGAAATATTCCCGGTGGACGTTCGCCTCCGGCCAGCCTGAAGCGCGCGCGGCATGGATCACCGCGTCCATGAAGCCCTTTGGGCCGCAGACGTAGGCGTGGGTGCCGGGGTCCGGATGCGCGAGCGCGGCCTGCAGGTCGAGCCGCTGACCCGCGGGGCCGTCATCGAAGTGAAAATGCACGCGGTCGGCGAAACCTGAGGCCCGGATCCGTTCGAGGAACGCGGTGCGCTCGGGGGAGCGGGTGCAGTAATGCATGTCGAACTTGGCGCCGATCGCGTTCAGGCGCTCGGCCATGGCGATGATCGGCGTCACGCCGATGCCGCCGGCGAACAACAGCGAATGGGATGCCGTTTCATGCAGCGCGAAGTGGTTGCGGGGCGCCCCGACGACGAGCCGCGCGCCCTCGAGGATCTCATCGTGCATGCCGCGCGAGCCGCCGCGCGACGCGGGCACGCGCAGCACGCCGATCAGGTAACGGTGGGTCTCGGCCGGATCGTTGCACAAGGAATATTGCCGGATGACTCCGGGACGCACGTGCACGTCGAGATGCGAACCCGCCGTGAACGCGGGCAGCGCCCGGCCGCCGCGCCGCGCCAGCTCGAACGTGCACACATCCGCCGCCTCGCTGTGCTTGCGGACCACGGTCAGCGGCATGGTCGCGGCCGCGGGTTTGCGCAACTTGCGCCGCAGATAGGGACTGAATCCCGAATAAGTCTGCACCGGCAGGGCGAGACAGCCGAGCAGCAGCAGCAACTGATAACCCAGTCCGCCGACGAGACCCGAATGCAGCGCGAGCAGGTACAGATAAATCTTGCGTCCGTGCGGAACGCCGGTCGCGTACGGCAGTGCGCGCAGCACCCGGCCGTTGTAGGCGTCCAGGTACAGGTCGGATTTCGCTTCCGTGTGCGGCGCGCCGCGCTCGAGCAGTTCCACCGCGACCGGGTCGGTCGGCGTGGAGGGATAACGCAGGCTGATCCATTGGGCGCCGGGAAATTGGCGCTGCGCCTCCGTCAGGAACGTCTGCATCGGCAGGCGCATCCGTCCGCGCGGCGCAGCCGACTGCGGCGCCGGCGGCAGTTCCATCGGCGAGCCGACGACCCGTCCGATCAGGTCCCGGACCGGCTGGAAGGCGATCGGCACGCCGGTGATCGAGATGGTGGCCAACACCAGGAACGCGTACAGCCCGATCGCCTTGTGCAGGCTGATCGTACGCGCCGTCCCTGGCAGGCGGGGATTGAACTTGGCGGCCGCCCGCAGGCTCTGGCCGGCGCGCGGCCACCATAATACGAGACCGCCGACCAACAACAGCGCGAGAAACACGGCATTCGCGGTCCCGGCGAACTCCCGCCCGAACGCCATGAAGCGGAAGCGATGCAAGGCGTCGAATACGCCGAAGAAGCCGCCGTATTCGTTCTGGGTTCCGAGCACCCGGCCGGTACAGGGGTCGAGATACACGAGATCCTTGTCCGAGAATTTGATCGCTGTTGAGCTCGTCGCGCCGGTCCGGATCTCGATGCTGTGCAGCGCGCCGCCGGAGTGGGCCGCGCGTGCATCGGCCGCGAGCGCATCGAGCGTCAGCGGCTGATGGCATGCGGCCACGGTGTACAGATTGCGGTACGCGACGCTCTCCAGCCGCGGCTTGAGCACGAAGGCCGCCCCGGTGATCGCGAGGAAGGTGACGATCAGGCCGACGGTGAGGCCGGACCAGGTATGGAAGAGCAGCAGATTTTTGCGGAACGCGGCGTTCACCGAGCTTGGCACCTGTCGAGCCGTAACGCGCTGAGCCTACCCGAAAATCCACCGCCACGGCGTACTCCAAAGGAGCTATGGGAGCTATCCGATGCGCGAATTGTGATACCGTCGGCGCCGGATGCTGCATCGTGACGGGGGAGGGTGGCGAATGCATCGGCCTTCCTGGCCGCGTTGGCCGCTGCGCGTCGACATCTTCACCAGAATGCTGGTCGCGCTGCTAATTGTCGCGCTTTTGCCGATGACCGCGTTCTGGCAGTTCGAACGCAACCGCATGCTCAAGGACGGTGAGGCCGAGGCGCGCGAACAGCTGAAGCTGTTCTCCGATCGCGTGACCCAGCAGATCGACGACTGGGCGCGCCTGAACCTGTCGGTCATGCAGGTGGCGGCCAACGAGGCCGCGATGCGTTCGATGAACCCGGACGCCCAGCGGCGCGCGCTGGTCGCGCTGATGCCCGAGCTCCCCTGGGCGTATCTGTTGCACACCGTCGACTTGTCCGGAATGAACGTCGCGCGCAGCGACGGCGGGGCGGCGACCTCGTACCGCGATCGGGCGTACTTCGAGGAAATTCTGGCCGGCCGGCCGTATGCGGTCGAAGTGCAGATCGGGCGCACCTCGCACCGCCCCGCGTTCCTGCTGGCGGTGCCGATCATGAGCACGGCCGGCGCCCTGCGCGGCCTGCTGATCGAGGCGTCGACGCTCGATCAAGTCACCGACGTGGTCACCTCGGCGCATCTCGGACGCACCGGCTATGCGTTTCTGATGGCGCCCGACGGCGCGCTGATCGCGGACGCGCGCGAGTCGTTCCGGCGCAATCTGAAGAACTACGACCGGCATCCGGCCTTTCTCGCCGCCGCGAGCGGCGACGGCATGTATCGATACACCGTGGACGGGATCCGCCGGGTCGCGCAGATCCAGCACACCCAGCTCGGTTGGATCGCGGTCGTGCAACAAGACGCCGCCGAGAACCTGGCCGCGGTGCACCAGGCGAATCGCAACGCGCTGCTGCTGCTTGCGCTCACGGCCGCGCTGGTGACGGTCTTCTCCGCGGTCGTCGCGCGGCATTTCGCGGCCTCGATCGAGCAGGCGACCCGGGCGGCGACCGCGATCAGCCGCGGCGAGTTCGACTTCGACGTGGAGACCTCGCGCAGCGACGAGATCGGCGACCTGATGCGCGCGATGCACGGCATGCGATTGACGCTGCGCAGCTTCCTCGACACGCAGCGGCGCATGACCGAGGCGGCGGCGCGCGGCGATTTCTCCGAACGGGGCGACGAGACCGCGTTCCATCACGCCTATGCCGACATGGTGCGCCAGCTCAACACCCTGATGGACACCGCCGACCGCGAATTCGCCGATCTGGCCAAGGTGCTGGCGGCGATTGCCCGCGGCGATCTGAGCATCTCCATGACGGGGGAGTATCGGGGCACGTTCGCGGTGTTGCAGCGTGACATCAACACGACGATCCGGGCGCTGTCGGCGTCGATCCGCGACATCGAACTGCATCGCCATCTGCTGCGCGCGAGCTTGGAGCACCTGCCCCAGGGCATCAGCGTCGTCGACAGGGACTTGAACATCATCGCGTGGAACCACCGCTACCAGGAGATTTTCCGCTATCCCGCAGGGCTGCTGCGCCGCGGTGTCCCGGTGCGGGCGCTGATGGAACACAACGCCGAGCGCGGCCTGATGGGACCCGGCGCCGCCGACGTGCTGATCGAACGACGGCTCGAACAGCTGCACCGAAGCACGCGTTACAGCAGCGAGCGGCTGTTGCCGGACGGGACCGTGCTCGAAATTCGAGGCAACGCGGTGCCCGACGTCGGATACGTCACCTCGTTCAGCGATGTCACGTCCTACAAGCACACGGAGCAGGCGCTGCGGACGCTGACTGAGTCTTTGGAACGCTACGTGGAGGAACGCACGCGCGATCTGCAGCTCGCCAAGGCCGAGGCCGAACAGGCGAATCGATCCAAGACGCGCTTCGTCGCCGCGGCCGTGCACGACCTGATGCAGCCGTTGAATGCGGCGCGCCTGTTCGCGAGCGCCGCCAAGGCTCGCGCGAGCGCGCCGGACGAACTCGAACTGGTCGAGGGGATCGAGCGCGCGCTGGACGCCGAGGACTCGATTCTCGGCAGCCTCCTCGACATTTCCCGCCTCGAATCCGGCACGTTCGAGGTGCGCGAGCGCGAATTCGAACTAGGTCCCCTGATCGACACCCTGGCGCGCGAATTCGGGATTCTCGCGCAGGTCCGGGGAATCGATTTCCGGTTCGTCGGTTGCGCGGCGGTCGTGCGCTCGGATCAGGCGCTGTTGCGGCGCATATTGCAGAATTTCCTCTCCAATGCGCTGCGCTACACCGAGCGCGGCCGCATCTTGTTCGGCTGTCGACGGGTCGGCGCGGACCTGCGCATCGAGGTCTGGGATACGGGGCCGGGGATCGCGCCGGAGCACCGGCAGCGCATATTCGTCGAATTCGAACGCCTGGACATCCATCGGGAGTCGGACGAACGGCGTGCCGGGCTCGGCCTCGCGATCGTCGAGCGCATCGGGCGGCGACTGAATCATCCGATCGAGCTGCGCTCCTGGGTGGGCGAGGGCAGCGTCTTTTCCGTGCGGGTGCCGCGCGTGGCGACCGCGGCCCGGCCCGCGACCGCGGCGCCCGCGCCGCTGGAGGCCGATTCCGTGCTGGGCGGCCGGCGCATCTGGTGCGTGGATGACGATCGGCACGTGCTCGAGGCGACCCGGGTGCTGCTGAGCCAATGGGGTTGTGAAGTCATCGTCGCCGCGAGCGCGAAGGAGGCGCTGGAACGCGCCGAGGGTGCGCCGGCCCCTGATGTGTTGCTGCTCGATTATCGGTTGCAGGACGGCACCGGCCCCGACGTGGTGCCGGACCTGTGCCGGCGCTGGGGTGGCGCGGTCGCGGTGATCGTCGTGTCGGGCGAGCGCGATCCCGCGGTGCGCGCGGCGATCCTCGCCCGCGGCTGGGCGTTCCTGGCCAAACCGGTGCGGCCGGCGCATTTACGCGCGCTGATGACCCAGGTACTGATGCGGGTGGGGGCGCCGGACTAGCGCCGTCGGACCTGGCGCCCGCGCCGGTCTAGCCCGATGGTGCTATCGACACTCCGTGACCCGGCCCGCAAGAATGGGCGCGCCCCTATGATGTCAGGCACCCACAAGTCGCGCTTCTACCTGTACGTGCTCGCCGGGATCCTCGCCGGCGCGCTGCTCGGCGGCTTGTCGCCGTCGCTCGGTGTCGCGCTGAAGCCGGTCGGCGACGGCTTCATCGACCTGATCCGGATGCTGATCACGCCGCTGATCTTCCTCACCGTCGTCCTCGGCGTCTGCGGCGCCTCCGACATGACCAAGGTCGGCCGCGTCGGCGTCAAGGCCATCGTCTATTTCGAGGTGATGTCGACCGTCGCGCTCGCGCTCGGGCTGGTCGCGGTCAACGTGCTGCACCCAGGCGGAGGCTTCGACGTCGATCCGCGCACCCTCGATGCGGCCGCGGTCGCCCCATACGTGCTGGCGGCGCACAGCCAAGGGTTCGCGAGCTTCGTGCTCGGGATCATCCCGGCGACCTTCACCGACGCGTTCACCGCGCACGGCAACGTGCTGCAGGTGCTGCTGCTCGCGCTGTTGTTCGGCTTCTCGCTGGTCGGCGTCGGCGGGGCCGCCCGTTCGATCGTCGAATTCTGCGAGGCGCTGCTGCGGCTGATGTTCCGCATGATCGGCTTCGTGCTGTGGCTCGCGCCGCTCGGCGCCGGCGCCGCGATGGCGTTCACGATCGGCCGTTACGGTGTGCGCGGCCTGGGACCGATGCTGGACCTGATGGGCACGTTCTACCTGACCTGCGCGCTGTTCATCGTGGTCGTGCTCGGAATCGTCGGCCTGTTCGCGGGCTTCAACGTGCTGCGCTTCATCCGTTACATCCGCGAGGAACTGCTGTTGGTGCTCGGCACGTCCTCCTCCGAGGCCGCGCTCGCCCCGCTGATGGAGAAGCTCGAGCGGCTCGGGTGTTCGCGACAAGTCGTCGGGCTCGTGATTCCGAGCGGCTACTCGTTCAACCTGGACGGGACCAACATCTACATGACGCTCGCGGTCGTGTTCATCGCCCAGGCGCTGAACCTGCATTTGACGCTCGCGCAGCAATTGACCTTCCTTGCGGTGGCGATGCTCACGTCGAAGGGCGCGGCCGGAGTCGCGGGGGCGGGTTTCGTGACGCTCGCCGCGACGCTCTCCGTGGTGCCCGCGGTGCCGGTCGCCGGGCTCGCGCTGATTCTCGGGATCGACCGGTTCATGAGCGAGGCGCGCGCGATCACCAATTTCATCGGCAATGGCGTCGGCGCCATCGTCGTCGCCGGCTGGGAGGGCGAACTCGACCGCGAACGGCTGCACCAGCAACTTTTCGCCGGGCCGCGGACCCAAAGCCCGGCGGCTTACCCAATCACCCTAGGAGAGAACGAGTCATGATCACGCAATCTTCCATCCGACGTCGCGCGGCGGCCATCCTGCCGGCCCTTGCCGCACTCGCCGTGTGTTTGAGCGCCGCGGCGCAGGTCCCGGACCTGAGCCAGGTGCCGCGCTACAAGCCGGAATTCCGCGTCGTCGGCGGACTGCGGATCGCGGGCAGCGATCTCAAGGGCGCGATCCCGCTGTTGGTCAAGGGCTTCGAGAAGTTCCAGCCCGGCGCCGAGATCTCGATGAACTTCATGACCAGCAGCGAAGGCGCGCTCGGCATGATGTACGCCGGCGTCTCCGACGTCGCCCCGATGGGCGACGACGCCAAGATCACCGATCAGATGCCCTTCTACAACAGCTTCGGCTACACGCCGACCGAGATCTCGGTCGCCACCGGCGGCTACGAAGCGCGCGGAACCCTGTTCGCCTGGGCCATCATGGTCAACAAGGACAACCCGATCGCGCACCTGTCGATGCGGCAGCTCGACGGCATCTTCGGCTCCGAGCGCACCGGCGGATGGGAGGTGGGTGGCCCGCAGCACGCGCTGCTGTTCACCGCCCGCTACGCGCGCCCCGCGTCGGCCGACATCCGTACCTGGGGCCAGCTCGGGTTGAAGGGATCCTGGGCGCATCGGCCGATCCAGACGGTCGGCTACATCGCGCCGGGTTTTGAGGTCGATTTCGAGCGCAAGGTGATGCATTGGTCCGACAAGTGGAACGGCAACTTCAAGGAATACGTGGAGGAGAAGGAGGCCACGCCCGATGCCGACGGTCGCGCGGTCACCAGCGAACGCATGTACGAGACGATCAACAAGGACAAGTACGCGATCGGCTGGGGTGCGCTGATGCACGTCGACGGCAGCTGCCTGCGCCCGGACGGCTCCAAGTGCGCGAGCTATCCGAACATCAAGGTGCTCGCGCTCTCGGCCTCCGATGCGGGTCCGCCGGTGGCGCTCACCGCCGCGAACGTGCGCAATCGCAGCTATCCGCTCGCCCGCGATGCCTACATCTACGTCAACAAGGCGCCGGGGCGGCCGCTCGATCCGAAGGTGCGTGAATTCATCCGCTTCGTGCTGAGCCGCGAAGGTCAGGAGATCATCGACCGGCAGGGCATCTACAACGCGCTGCCCGAGTCCTACATCGTCAAGCAGCTGCACAAGATCGATTGAGGAGATCCCTAAATGAAAAAGTCCCAATGGCTCCACCTGTTGATCGCCGCCGCGCTGCCGCTTTACTTCGCGGCGGCTCCCCGCGCCACCGCGCAGACCGAGCCCTGGCTCAAGAACTACGAGCCGAACGCCGAATCCCGCAAGTTCCCCGCCGGGTCCGCGGCCGAGCGCCACGCGCGCATGGCGGCGGCCGCGCACGCGGTCACTTACACGCATCATTTCGACCTCAGCGGACTGCCGCGCTACGCCCCGAAGTCCAAGCCCGTCGGGACGCTGCGCCTGTGCGGCAACAACTACATCGGCGACTCGCCGCTCGGGGGCTGGTGGCAGGCGGCCTTCAACAAGGTCCAGCCCGGCATCAAGCTCGAGTTCCAGCTGCAGACCGCCGCCAACGGCATCGCGTGCCTCTACGAGGACCGCGGCGACATCGGCATCGACCATCAGCCGCTCTTCTACGATGACCTGTCGAACCTGCGTCTCAAGGGCTATCTGGCGACCGGTTTCTCGGTGGTCACCGGCGCCTACGACGTGATCGGCTGGCAGAACACGTTCGCGATCATCGTCAACCGCGACAATCCGATCACGCGGCTCACGCTGGGCCAGCTCGACGGCATATTCGGTTCCGAGCGCGCGGGCGGCTGGGTGCGCACCAAATGGCAGCCGGATCTGGCGCGCGGCCCCGAAGGCAACATCCGCAAGTGGGGGCAAATCGGCCTCACCGGCCCGTGGGCCGACCGGACGATAGACACCTTCGGCTTCAGTCTGCGCTATTCGACCGCGCTCGAGTTCTCCGACGACGTGCTCAAGTCGAGCGACAAGTGGAACGGTAACCTGCTCGCGTTCGGCAACTTCAAGCGCCCCGACGGCACGACCTACCTCGAGTCCGACCAGATCGTCGATCACGTGGCCCGCGATCCGGGCGGCATCGGCTACATCCGCTTTCACCAGCATCTGCCGCCCAGCGTGAAGGTGCTGGCGGTGGCCGCGACCGCGGCGGGACCCTACGTGCCGCTCACGCTCGAGACCGAGCAGAGCCGCGCCTATCCGCTTTGGGGGGAACAGTCGTTCTGGGTCGAGGCCAAGCCCGGCACGCGGCTCGATCCGAAGCTCTACGAGTTCATCAAGTTCGTGCTGAGCCGCGACGGGCAGGCGCTGGTCGAGCGTGACGGCAAGTACCTGCCGCTGACCGCGAAGGTCGCCGCCCAGCAGGTTCGCCGGCTCGACGCCCTGGCCGCCGGGCATGCGGTCAAGTGACGGGGCGGCGCCGGCATGACGCGTAATTCGCCGAGCTCGAGCGTACCCGCTTGGTTTGCGGCCGCCGCGGCGTCGACGCTGTTCGCGCTCGCCGGCGCCGCCGCCGACGCGGCGCCGACCCCCGACGCGGCGCAGGCGGCCCCGGCCGTCGCGGGGGACGTCCCGGTACCGGCCTGGGCCGGGTACGTGCGCGCGTTGCCGCCGTACCGGCCGCAGCGTCAGGTCAGCGGCACCGTGCGCAGCTGGGGTCATGGCTTTCTCAAAGTCATGATGCGCGACTGGGAACAGGGGTTTCACCGGTTTCAGCCGCAGGTCCGGTTCCAGGATGACCTGGCGAGCAGCGCGGCCGCGATGGCCGGGCTGTATTCGCGCCGGGCGAACCTTGGCGTGCTGGCCCGTGAAATCGTGCCGATGGAGGCCGCCGCGTACCGCAAGGTTGCCGGACAGGCTCTGTTCCCGGTCACGGTGCTGACGGGGAGCTATGGCGATCCGGACAAGATCATGGCGCTCGGGGTTTTCGTCAACAAGTCCAATCCGCTCGCGCGCCTCGACTTCGATCAGCTGGACGCGATATTCGGTGCCGAGCACCGGCGCAGCGCGCAGGGCAATATCCGCACCTGGGGCGAGCTCGGCCTCACCGGGGCGTGGAAGAACCGTCCGATTCATCCGTTCAGCGGGCCGGCGAATGAGGCGCCGGCGTTCTACTTCTCGCAGACGGTCATGGGCGGCAGCGTGCTGTGGAACTGCGCGTTGCGGCAATTCGATGATGTGCCCTTGCCCGGGGGCCGGCATATCGACGGGTACCAGCGGGTGGTCGATGCGCTTGCGCAAGATCCGGACGGCATCGCGCTGACCGGCGCGGGATACCGCAATCCGAACGCCAAGCTGCTCGCGATCGCGGTGACCCCGGATGGTCGCTATGTCGATCCGACCAAGGCGAACGTGGCCGACCTGCACTATCCGCTCGCGCGGGCGGTGAAGTTCTACATCAACGACGGACCGAAGATTCCGCCGAGCCCGGCGGTCATCGAGTTCCTGCGCTACATCCTGAGCCGTGACGGTCAGACCCAGGTGTTGCGCGAAGGCGTGTTTTTGCCGCTCACGCCGCAAACCGTCAGTGAGCAGCTGCGGAAGCTGCATGATTGAGCGCAACGCATTCGCCGCCCGGTTCCGCGGCTGGGCCTGCGCCTGGGCCTGCGCCGGCGCGTTCGCGCTGCCGGCGCTGCTGTCGCCTTCGGCGCCGGCCGCCGCCGCGGCGCTGACGCTGGTCGCGAAGATTCCGGTGCCGCCGATGACCGGAACCTGGGATCACCTCACCGTCGATCCGGTGAGCAAACGCCTGTTCCTGTCGGCCCAGGATCAGCAGCTGGTCTATGTCGTCGATGTCCCGGGCCGGGCCCTGGTGCATCAAATCAGCGCCGATTTCGACCGACCGCAGGGCGAGCTGTACGTCCCCGAGGTCGGTCGCCTGGTGGTGACCAACGGCCGGGATGGACGCGTGCGCATCCTGCACGGGCACAATTACCGGGTGGCGGCGACGCTCACGCTCTCGATGGGCGCCGACATGATCGCCTTCGATCCGCGCCACCGCGTGCTCTACGTGGAGTCGGGTGGGACCGATTCCCGACGCGGACCCGGGTGGTTGGCCTTGATCGATCCGGTGACCGGCGAACTTGTCGGCAAAATCACGACCGGCTACCGGGCGGCGGCGCTGGTCATGGCGCGCCAGCGGCCGCGCCTGTACGTGGCGATTCCGGCGCTCGACCAGATCGCCGTGATCGACACCGATACGCGGCGTGTCATACGACGGCTCGCGGTGCCGGGGCGACCGGCGTCGATGGCGATCGACGAGGCCGGGCGGCGGCTGTTCGTCGCGACACGCACTTTTCCCGGCGACCCACGGCCGCCGACCTTCAACGTGCTGGATCTCGACGGCGGCCGGGTGCTGGCGACCCTCCCCAGCCGCGACGCCACCGAAGACATGAGCTTCGATCCGCGCAATCGGGGCATTTACACCACGAGTCTCGACGGCTTCGTCCAGGCATACCGACAGCGCGACGCCGACCACTACCGTTTGGCGGCGACGCTGGTGACCGCGCCGCACGCCGGGACCTCGCAGTTCGTCCCCGCGCTCGGCGAACTCTGCGTGGCCGTGCCGCCGGCCGCGGGCCGGGCGGCGGCCGTCTGGGTCTACCGTGCCGGCCCCTGACGGCGGCGACTAGCTCTAAATTATTATGGGAAAGCGCGCGCATTCGCGCGAAAATGATGGTGCGGGCGGCCGACGCGCCGCCCGCTGAACAAGACATATTATAAATCGGGGCTGTCAATGAAACGATCGAGCGGTAAAGTTTTGAATCCGGGCCTTGCGGCTCTGTGCCTGGTCATGCCGGTCACCGCGCTCCACGCGCAGGGGGCGACGCCGCAGGCGGCCAAGCAAGCGGCCGCGGACGACACGAGCACGCCGGCCCTGCAGGAGATCGTGGTCTCGGGCGCGATCATCGGCACCTACCACGTGGGCAAGTCGGCGATGGCCAGCAAGATCCCGATGGACCCGAAGGACCTCGCCTCCTCGCTGACGATCTTGAACGACGCCGCGATCCGCGACCGCAAGGCCGTGACCCTGACCGACGTGGTCAACTACGTCACCGGGGTCACGCAGTCACAAAACACCATCAACGGCTTCTCGTTCCGCGGCTTCCCGAACACCGGCAGCTACACCCAGAACATCGAGTTCGACGGCTTGATGGGGGCGACGCTGAAGAAGGCCTCGCTCAGCGCCGCCGACGTGGAGAGTGTCGAATTCCTCAAGGGTCCGAACAGCGTGCTGTACGGCCAGATGAATCCGGGCGGCCTGCTCAACATCATCACCAAGAGCCCGATGGAAACGCCGCATTACAGCGTGCGCACCTCGCTCGGGGTCTATGCGGGCGCCTACAGTTCGGGCGCGCCGCTGACGCAGGACGTGGCGCTCGATGCGACCGGACCGGTGCTGGGCAATCACAAGCTGCTGTACCGCCTCGTGGTCGACGGCGCGAAACAGCCGAGCTCGCGGGTCGGCGCCAGCGCCCACAGCCTGTCGATCTATCCGTCGATGACCTACCGCTGGAGCGACACGACGCACCTGACGGTCAAGGCTGAAATCAGCCAGGACCGGCGCCGGCAGGACGACGGTTTGATGCCGATCTTCAACGGCACGGCGATTTCGGTGCCGGTCAACGGCAAGCCGACGCTGACCGCCGCCTATGGGCCGAGCGCGACCTGGTACACCGCGCCGCTGAACACGATCTACAACAACAGTTCCGACGCCGCCAAGGACTATGGATCGGCGTTCTCGACGTTCTTTCACACCGAATTCGACCAGTGGGTGCTGCGCTTCCGGACGCGCTCGGTATGGCATGCGGACCAGGTCAACGAGTGGACCATCAACAATGCCAACGTGTACTCGCCGAAATCGGCGTACGCGGTGCCGACCTCGCTGATCCGGCGGCAGTACAACGACGTCAGGAACGGTCATCGCTACAACTACGGCGATCTGAACGTGTACCGGCGCTTCGGTCCGGACAGCTTCTCCAACACGATCCTGGCCGGTGTCGGCGGCGGCGCCGAGGGATTCTTCAACACCCGCTACGCCTTCGGGCCGAACGCGACGCTGGCCCAGGCCATCACGCTCATCAACCCGGTGCTGGACCAATACGGCTATCCGCCGACCGGCACCGGCGCGACCAACACCCAGGTGTGGCAGACGGCGCTCGGCGAATACGTCTCCGACCAGATCAAGATCGGCGACCGATTCAACATCTCCTTGGGCGTCCGGCACGACATGCAGAAGACGCACGGCCTCAATACGCTGAGTCCCGCGAAAACCGCGTTCTCGAACCGGCTGAGCCCCTTCACCAAACAGGCGGGCATCGTCTGGCACGTCATCCCCGACATCTCCTTGTATGCGAGCTACAGCCAGTCCATCAAGGCGCAGACCGTGATCGCCTTCGATCAGAATGGCAATTCCGCGTTTCCGCCCGAGGGTGGCGAGCAATATGAAGGGGGCTTGAAATTCGAGTCGGCCGACAAGAACCTGAACTTCACGCTGGCGACCTTCCAGATCAATCGCACCAACGTGATCGTGCCGAGCGGCACGAACTTCACCGTGCCCACCGGTGGTGCGATCGTCGGCCAGGCGATCTCGCGCCTCGACGGCAAGCAGACCAGCAAGGGCACGGAGGCGGAACTGCAGTGGCAGCCGCGGCCCAACTGGCAGATTCAAACCGGTTACGCCTACGATCATGCGTACATCGCCGAGTCCATCACCAATCCCTACTCGGTCGGCAAGGACTTGATCAATGCGCCGCGCAATTCCGGCAACTTCTGGACCCGCTACAACATCCCGCACGGCACGCTCGCGGGCTTAGGCTTCGGCGCCGGCCTGATCTATGTCGGCACCCAGTGGGCCGGCGACCCGACGACGGCGCTGTATTACCAGATTCCTGCGTGGACCCGCGTCGACGGCGCCGTGTACTACAAGTTCGGACGCGCCTACGACGTCGCATTGAACGTGCACAATCTGCTCGACAAGCGCTACATCTCCTCGTCGCAGAGCGCCACCACGCTCAACGTCGGCGAACAGCGCCTGATCACGCTGTCGTTCGGCGCGAAATTTTGATGGTCCGCGGCCGTCTGGCGGCGTTGGTCCTCGCGACCTGCGCCGTCGTAGCCCGCACGCAGGCGGCCTCCCCGGCGGAATTCACGATCCGCCTGGCGCCGATGCCGGGCATCGGGCACCTGGTGCCTGAACTTGCGCTGGGGCTGGGTTATTTCCGGCAGGCGCGCATCCACGTCGAAATCCGCAACGTGATGAATTATCGCGACGAGGATTTCCTCTCCACCGAGCTGCTCAACGACGGCACGACCGATGCGGAGATCTGCTGGTACCAGCGCGTCGTCTTCGGCATCGGCAACGGCCAGCCGGCGCGCGCGGTCTTTCTGATCGACGACAGCCCGCACCTGACCATCTCGGTCGCCAACCGGCTTCGGGACAAGATTCGCAGCGCCGCCGATTTCAAGGGCCGCGTGGTTGCCGATTCGGCCGGCTTCTCGACCAGGCATTACCTGACCGACTTCATCCTCGCCCGGGCCGGACTGCCGCCGGGAAGCTATACCGCGGCACCGGCGGAGTGGTCCGCCGATCCGGCTGCGTTGACCGCGGCGCTGAAGGCGGGAAAGGTCGACGTCGTCGCCACCATGGAACCCATGACCTCGCGACTGCTCGCCGCCCATCTGGTGACCCCGCTCTACGATTTGCGCACCGCGGCCGGAACCCGCGCGGCTCTGGGCGACGTCTGGCCGGCACGCAGCCTGTACCTCGCGCCGCGTTACATCAAGGCGCATCCCGGGCGCGTCCAGCGCCTGGTCGACGTGTTCGTCCGCACGATGCGCTACATCAACACCCACACCGCCGCCGAGATCGTCGCCCGGCTCCCCGCGGGCTATTTTGCACCGGACGTGGGCAATGATTCCTGGGCGGCTTACAAACAGGCCAAGACCGACGAAATCGCGCGGGCGCAGCTCGGCTTCACCCGGGGTGACTATTCGATTCCGCCGTCCGCCGCCAAGCTTGCGGTCGACGTGCTGCTGCATACGCCCTTCGACGACAGCCCCGAGGGACTGTATCGGCGCGCGGCGGCCCGCAGCGGCAAAGTCCGGCCGGAGATGACCTACGACAACCGGTTCGTCGAAAAGGCGATGAAAGCGTATCCATGAACGTCTAGGGGCGCCCTATACAGGGGATGGGTCGGGCGGTTAGGCTGCGGACATGACGCCGGCCAAGGTGCTCCATTATCTGACCCTGCCGCTGCGGACCACCGGGCTGATCTTGATCGCCGTGCTGTCGATGGTGTTCATCGTCGCGGCGCGCATGGGCCTGAGCGGCACCTTGCTCGCGCTGGTGTCCCTGGCCGCCTTCATCAAGTACTCCTACGTCCTGTTGGAACACGTCGCCAACGGCTCGGTCGAGCCGCCGGTCATGTCGTTCGAGATGCTGAGCCCGTTCGAGGGCATCGAGTCCCTGGTGCACCTCGTGCTCGCGATCTTGGTCGCGGGCGCGGCCGTCCATTTGCGGGCCGAGAGTGAGCCCGGGTGGGCGGCGGCGCTGTGCCTGGCGGCGCTTTTCGTGCTGCCTGCGTCGGTCGGCGCGCTGGGACTCACCGGCAGCGCGCTGCAGGCGCTCGATCCGCGCAGGCTGTGGGCGATCGTGCGCGAGCTGCGCGGCATTTACGCGGCGATCCTGGCGGTGGCGCTGGGCTACGGGTTCATCATGACCCTGTCGGCCAAAATGGACCTGCCGTCCGTAATCGTGACGGCTGTCGGCCTGTTCGCGTGGCTGTCGCTCTATTCGTTCATCGGCGGCGCGCTGTTCGAGGCGCGCGCGGGCCTGGGTCACGAGCCGGTCGATTCCCCGGAGCGCCGTCACGGCCGGGCGGCCCGGGAATTGGAGCGCGAGCGGCTGCGTCTTTTCGACACTGTCTACGCCGAGGCGCGCGGCGGCAATCTCGCCGGCGCGTGGAAGACGCTCCTGGCCGAATTGGAGCAGCGCGGATTTGATCCGGAGCTCTGCGACTGGCTGCTCGAGCGGCTCACCGCGCTCACCGACAAGCCCACGGCGAATGCACTCGCGAACCGCCTCGCGCGCGAGCTGATCGCGCGACTGCTCGACCGGGACAACGGCCGGGTCGTGCGCGTCGCGGGCGCGCGGCTGCGATCGGATCCGCGGTTCCGTCCGCGCTCGGCCGCGGAAACGTTGCGCGTCGCGAGCCTCGCACGGCTCGGCGGCGATCCGGCGCTCGCGCAGGCGCTGATGGTGGATTTCTCACAGCATTTTCCCGGCGCACCCGGCCGGACGGAGACGGAAGGATGAGATTGCGACGCCGCTCGATCGCGTTCGGCCTGTGTTTCGGCGTGACGCTGGCCTTGCCGGCGGCCGCCGCGCGGATGCCACCGTCTCCCCAGGTGCTTTTCAAGGACCTGTTCATCGCCGTGCAGGATGCGCGGCTCTATACCGACGGCAAAACTTTCGTCGATGCGGTTCCGCAGGCCCCGCCCGCGGTCATTCTGGCGCGCTTCCATGCGGCGAAGCCGAACTCGCCCGACGCGCTGCGGCGCTTCGTGTCGGCCAATTTCTCCCTGCCCGCGACGGGTGCCGCGGCGCCGCCCGCGGGCGCGGTGGCACCCACCGGGTTGGCGGCGCTCACTGGACGGGTGCCGATCGTCCGTCACATCGACGCCTTGTGGAACGTGCTGACGCGCAGCACCACCACGGTGCCGCCTTATTCCTCGCTGCTCGCGCTGCCGGCGCCGTACGTCGTGCCCGGGGGCCGATTTCGCGAGATGTATTACTGGGATTCGTATTTCACGATGCTCGGACTGAAGCAAAGCGGCCGGCACGACCTGACGCAGGACATGGTGCGCGACTTCGCCTACCTGATCGACCGGTATGGACACGTGCCGAACGGCACCCGCAGCTACTACCTCAGCCGCTCGCAGCCGCCGTTCTTCTACGCCATGGTCGGCCTCCTGAACGCCCGGGACCCGGCGGCGGCCGACGCGCGGTATCTGCCGCAGTTGCGGCGGGAGTACGCATTCTGGATGCGGGGTGCGGCGGGTCTGCGGCCGGGCGGCGCGTATCGCCGGGTCGTGAAGATGCCGGATGGGGCCGTGTTGAACCGCTACTGGGATGACGCCGACACACCGCGCGACGAGTCCTACCGCGAGGACACGCAACTCGCAAGCCGCAGCGGGCGCGCCCCGGGCGTCGTGTACCGCGATCTGCGCGCGGCCGCCGAAAGCGGCTGGGATTTCAGTTCGCGCTGGTTCGCCGACGGCCGCAACCTCACCACCATCGACACCACCGACATCGTTCCGATCGATTTGAACAGTCTTTTGTACGGTCTGGAGCGGGCCATCGGCGCGGGCTGCGCCCGCGACGGCGACAAGGCCTGTGCGAGGGATTTCGACCGCCGCGCCGCGACACGGCGCGCGGCGGTGAACCGCTATTTGTGGGACGCGGCGGCCGGCGTCTACCGTGACTACCGGTGGGTGAGCGCGGCCGCGGTGCCGCGCGTGTCGGCGGCGACGCTGTACCCCTTGTTCGTCGGGCTCGCGGACCGGGCGCAGGCCGCGTCCGTCGCCACCGTCGTGTCCCGTGAGTTGTTGAAGCCGGGCGGACTCGTGACGACGCCGTTTCACACCGGGCAACAGTGGGACGCGCCCAACGGCTGGGCGCCGCTGCAATGGATCGGCGTCGCCGGACTGCGGCGCTACGGCCTGGACCCGCTCGCCGAGACCATTGCCTGTCGCTGGATGGCGAATGTCGAACGCGTATACACCGCGACCGGCAAGTTGGAGGAGAAGTACGATGTGCTCGACACCGAGCGGCCCGGCGGCGGCGGCGAATACCCGCTGCAGGACGGTTTCGGCTGGACCAACGGCGTGATGCTGCAGCTCATGGCCTTATATCCGGCG
>JBBISV010000050.1:0-18731 GCA_037441085.1 Gammaproteobacteria bacterium
CAGCAGGCGCACGCGTTCGTAATAGCGGATGGTCTCGATGTGGCAGCCGGTGCGCCGCGAGAGCCCGCCAATCGTCAGTGTGGGTGCGTCCATGGTTCCCGATTTCCGCGGCTTGAGTCTGTAGCAGCTACAGACGATAAACTGACGGCACGGCGTTTTACAAGGGACCCCGTCATGAAAATCCTTCCTTACTGGTCGCGTCGAAGACCGCGCGGAACGGGCGCGGTCGTGTTGACTGCGGGCGGCGTGCTGGCAGGATTCGCCACGGCCGCGTGTTGTGCGCTTCCGCTGCTGCTGGGTACGCTCGGGCTGGGAAGCGCCTGGTTGTTCAGCCTGGCGGTAGGTGATCGGGGTGATATTGTTGGCAGCCGGGTATGTCTATGCCTGACTTGACGCCGGTACTCGAGTCGATGCTGACCTGCCCGGCGTGCGGCGCGGCAAAGATCGAGACCATGCCGACGGATGCCTGCCAGTACTATTACGAGTGCACCGCCTGCCGCACGCTGCTGCGGCCGAAGGCCGGGGGCTGCTGCGTGTTCTGCTCCTACGGATCGGTGCCCTGCCCGCCGATTCAAGCAAGCGGCAAAGCCGCCGCCTGTTGCCGCCGATGAACCCCGCATGAGCCGGCGCCCGACGATCAAAACCGATAACTCAAGTTCAGCCGATAGAACGCCGTGGCTACGAGCTGATTTCCGCTCGAATTCACGTAAACCGGGAAACCGACGTCGGCGTAGACGGAGAAAAGATCGGCGTTGAGCTGCACGCCGGGCGTGACCAAGAGCCGTTCATAACCGCTGTTCGCCGGATCTCCACGCCAGCCCCCGTCGTGACCCCGGTAGCTCGCGTTCACCTGCAGCACCGGCGCGAGCTTCCACGACGGCAGGACGTGCCATCCCTCGAAGTAGGCGCCCGCGGTCGCATCCACCTCGGCACCCGGGCGATACACCGACTTGTGCGCGACCGGCAGATCTCCCTGAGCCTGGGCAAAATACCGGTACCGGCCATCGGCACTCAGATTGCCGAGGCGATAGCCGCCGACCAGCACATCGGTGCTGCCGGTGCCGATCTCGGTGTCCGGGTCGAAATTCGCGTACGAGGAATCCCCCGACGGCAGCTTCACACCGAAGGAAAGCCCGCTCGACATGTCGTCTGAAAACCCGGTGTATAGCCCCTTGATGCGGATGTCGCCGGGCGCTCCGTGCGTGAAGCTGTCGACGTTGGCGCCGTCGCTGGTTTGGAAGCGGCGCTGCCAATAAGGCAGCTCCACCGAGACTCCCCACGCGCGGTTGAACTCGTATTGCACGCCGAGATTCATGAAGCCCGTGCGGATGCGCTTGTCGGCGTTGTCGGCGGCGGGCGCCCGCACCGTGCCGCTCCAGTTCTCGTTCTGGTCCATGAAGTCGGTTTCGACGAAGACCATGCCGCCCGCGTTGTGGGGAAACATCGACGCCGTGCCGACGTCGAACACCCCGCAACCGCAGGCGCAGGCGCAAACCGCGGCCGGCGCGAGTGAGAACAAGCCCAGCAACCCGACGCGCGCGGCATCGGCCGCACGCCCATTCAAAAAGAACATGGTGACCACCCCCTCGATGCATGCCCATGAACCGGCAGGCGCGGCCGGCCGGGCCGGGAGCGCGCGAGACGTTCAGCCGAAATGACGCCGGCCCAGCAACGGCGGTCCGCGGGGTGCGGCATGTCGAGGGGGAGATTCCGTGCAGACGCCGCGTTCAGCACGCCGCGCCGTCAGGATGACCGACCGATAGGTTGATGCAATGGGAGCCGGCACGGACATCGGCGCCGCGCCACCCCCGTGCGCAAACGGACAAAGAACGCCGCCGGATGCGCCAGGGTGACCGTGGCGACCCGGCATCGCCATGCCCGGCATGTGGCCGTCGCAGATCACGAACTGCGGGCGCCCATCGACCGAGCCCGGCATGAATCCGGTCGGAATCAGGCCGTGCGCGAACACCGTGATCAGTGCGAGCGCGACGAATCGGCCGCGCGTCGCGGCGGAAACAAGTGGTGACCCATTGCGCCGCATACCGACGTTCACTTTGCGCCACGGACGCCTCGCCGGCAATGGATCCCGGGCCGATTTCTCACGGGCTGATACTGTAGGCGGCACGGGGTAAACCGCGTAGACGCTGCCACTCCTAGCCGCCTCCGCCCAAGGATTTCGACAAGCCGATGAACAGTCCCCGGCGCGGTCCATATTGCGGGGCGCCGACGCCGATGCCGGTGCCGTTGCGAATCTGGTATTTCTCGTCGAACAGATTGATGACGTCGAAGCGCGCGGTGAGCGTGCCGCCGGCGGAAAGCCGGAACGTGTGCGTGAGCCCGGTGTTGACCTGGGTGTAATACGGCAGGTGCGCGCCATTTGGAATCCCGATGCCGCCGTACGGCGTGGTGACGCCGGCCGGCAGGGCGAGGTCGGCCCGAAGACCGGACCCCCAGAGAAAATCCGCGCTGAACCGGGTGCCGCGCCATCGATAAGACAGGCCGCCCGAGGCCGTCTTACGCTGCTCATGATCGAGATGGATGTAGTTGCCGGCGATGTAGGCGAGATCCGCCGGCGCGAAATTGAACTGCGCCGAATCGATCTGTTTGCCACGCGCGCTCTGCGCGGCGAGATTCAAATAGGCGCCGAAGCGGCCCGCGGTGTAATTCGCGGTGAATTCGGCGCCGTACTGCCTGCCGTAGCGATAATTGAACGGTGTCAGGATGATCGGCGCGCCGAATTGACCTTCGTCGATGAGGTTCACCGACTGCTTGTAATAGCTGTCGACACCGACCGAAAGACCGCGCGCCGCCCGCAGTTCGACGCCGACGTCGTAGTAATTGGCCTTCTCTGGCAGTGGCGAACCCGCGCCCGGGGACGCCGGCGGCGCGGTGGTTGCGCGGAACAGCGCGATGTCTTTCGCGCCGACCAGTTCGAAAGGTGGCGGCGAAATGTAGCGTGAATAACCCGCGTGTAGCGTCGCGTGCCGGGAGATCCGCCAGACCGCGTTCAGCCGCGGACTCGCCTGGCTCGCGGCGGTGTAGGCGGCGAAGTGGTCGAAGCGCAGCCCGTAGTTGAGCGTGAACCCGGGCGCGACGCGCCACTCGTCCTGAAGGTAGGCGCTCTCGATCGACTCGCTGTTCGCGCCGTTGTCGATGATCGTCGTGGGCAGGTCCGACAGCGGAGTGCCGAGGCCGTCGGTAACGAGGACGGCGGACTGTGTCCTGCTGATCGAATGATCGGTCTGCAGGTAGATCCCGGCGCGCACGGTGTGCGTCGCATCGAGACGATACGCCGCATCGCTTTGCATCGCGTAAGCGACGTTCTGCTTGTAGGCTTCCTGCGCGATGCCGGTGAACAGCAGATCGCCTAGGGGATCCGGAACGAAACTCAGGCTGGAATAGCGGGCGATGAACGAGCTCTGCACGTCCAGCGCGCCGGCCGAATGCTGCCAGCTCAACGCGGCGAAATGCGTCACTTCACGCTGGTTTTCATCGAGCCCCGCGCTCGGGTAGGCCGAGCGGCCGTCGACCGTGAAGCCGAGCGCCGGCTGCAACCCGGATTGATCCGGGATCTGAAACGCACCGACTGAGCTGCCCAGCATCAGCGCGACGCGATTTTGATCGTTCAGTATGTCCTCGAAATAGCCGAAGCCGTGATACTGCGTGGAGTGGTCGTGAATCGGGTTCGCGCGGCCGTCGGGCGATTCGATGCCAAGGTCGTTGCGCAGGAAGTCCCCGGAAACGAAGTAGCTGAACCCGCCCCGTCCGCCGCCATAATTGACGCTCGATGGTGCCGTGGCTGCCGCCGTATACCGAGAGCGTCCCGCCCGGGCGCTCGATCCCGCTCCGCGTCGTCAAATCGATGATCCCCGCGGTGCGCAGTCCGTATTCGGCCGGCAGCGCGCCGGTGATCAGGCTCATCGAGGAGATCAATCGCGGGTCCAGGGACTGCCCGAAGACGCTGATCCCTTCCGGCAGGATGATCCCGTTGAGGCGGTATTGCAGACCGTTGTGCTCGCCGCGCACGTGGAATTGCCCGAACGAATCCTGGGTGACGTCGGGCGCCTGCATCACCACCTGGTTGAGCAGCGTGTTGTCCCCGCCCGGCGTTGCGGCGATCGCCGCGGCGTCGATGGTGTAGGTGGACGCGCCGGTCTGCGTTTGGATGCGCGCGCGGCCGTCATCGAGGTGGCGTGCGGTGACCACCAGCGCGGCCAGCGTCGAAGTGTCCGCCGCCTGCGCATGCGCGATAGAACCAATCAATACGAAAAGGCCGGAGGCGGCGCGAACTCGCGCCGCGGCCCGGGCGGAAATGCTCGGCATCAGGATGACTCCCGGAAAGCTGATGGAACCGATCCGGTCCGCGGCGCGGCCGGATCAATGCTCGATGGTCCTCAGCTCGAAGCGGGAGGTCCGCGGCTGCGTGGCGCGGGAGCTGTCGCGGTGATCGCCGCATGTCCCGCATCGACGCCCAGTTCGGGTTGCGCGAGGGCGAGCACCGGAAGCGCGAACGCGTGGCTGAACGTCGGCGCCACGACCTGCGCGAATTCGGCGCAATACGGACACGCGGTGTCGGCACCGGCCTGGGCGTTCACACGCACCTCGGCGCGGCGCGAACCGAACAGGTGCCCGAACTCGTGCAGCATTGCGCCCTGCTGCGTCGAGATCAGCAGCAGCAGAAGGCCCAGTGACGCAAGTAGTCGTTTCATTCGGCGGATCGCAGGAACCCGGACAGGCCGGCAAAATCTATCAGAAAACTGCGCGCAGCGCACCGCGCAGCGCTTGCCGGCTTGCCAGCCCCCAAGCCGTCCTGCAAGCTAACGGCGATGAGCACGGAATCCCGTCAGCCTGAGCGTGAAGAGCTGAACCGTCTGTTGATTCGGACCGGGCGCGGCGATCGACGGGCATTCACGGAGCTGTACGCGCGCACTTCCTCGATTCTGTTCGGCGTGTGCTTGCGCATGTTGCGCGATCGCGCGGAGGCGGAAGAGGTGCTGCAGGAAACCTACACCACCGCATGGCGCCGCGCCGGCAGCTTCGATCCCGCGCGGGCGAGCGCGATCACCTGGCTGGTCACATTGACTCGCAACAAGTCGATCGACCGGCTGCGCCAGCATCGTGACGGGCGTTTGGAGGAGACCACCGCGCTCGCTGAAATCGCCGACGATCGACCCTCGCCGGCGTCCGCGGCCGAGACCAGCGAGGAATATCGGCGGCTCGAGCGCTGCCTGGACGGGCTCGAGCCACGTCAAAATCAGTCAGTGCGTGAAGCTTTTTTCACGGGTGCTACGTATAACGAGCTGGCGGCACGCATGCAGGTGCCGGCCGGAACCATGAAGAGCTGGATCCGTCGCAGCCTGATTCAACTACGCGCGTGCCTCGAAACATGAACACCTCCGGCGACGATGACATGCCCGAACTGCGCTACGCGGAATACGTGCTCGGCGTGCTCGATGCGGATGCGCGGGCCGCCGTGGCCCGTGAGCTCGAGACCAGCGCCGAAGCCGCCGTCGCGGTGAGCCTGTGGCAGCGCCGGCTGACGCCGCTGGCGGAACGCATCGCACCGATGGAACCCGCACCTTATATCTGGACGCGCATTCTTGCCGCACTGCGGCCCGACGCGCCGGACCGGCGCGCCTCGGGCCCCGGACTCTGGTACGACCTGCGGCTGTGGCGTTGGCTGGGCATCGGTGCGGGTGTGACGGCGATCGCGCTGGCCGTGATGCTGATAATGCCTCTTGGCGGCCGCCGGCCGCCCGCGGCCGGCGGTCTCGAATACATGGCGGCGACCATCCAGCAGACCAATGGGATCACCGGCTGGACCGCCACGATGGACCTGCACCGCGGCCGCATGGTGGTCATCCCGGCCACGCCCGCGGCACTCGCGAGCGGCCGGGCGGCCGAATTATGGCTGATCCCGGCCGGACAAAGGCCCATCCCGGTCGGCATGATCGCCCGCGACGCACCCACCACGATCGCGCTCGCGCCCGCGACGCTGGCACGCCTCGGTCCGACCGCGACGCTCGCCGTGTCGGAGGAACCCATCGGTGGATCACGCACCGGCGCACCGACCGGGCCGGTAATCGCCAAGGGTGCGATCGGCGCCGCGGCGGTGGCGGCGCGGCGGCGCACGGACGACCACAGGGTGGTTTGAACCGCGCCGTTGCACCGCGAAATCACGCCCCGGGGTGCATCCGTCGGGGCCGCCAGTCCGTATATTGCGATGCATACGCTCACACGCAGGCGCACATGGCACGCAAACATTCCATTGATTCCCCGGCGGCGTCGGCCCGCGGCTCCTGGGTGACCCGCACGATCCGCCGCTGGTTCGACACCGGGGTCGCGGTCGACACGGATCCCGCGCGCGAGGACAGCATCGACTGGCTGCGCGCCGCGCCCTTCATCGCGATGCACCTGGCCTGTTTCGGCGTGATCTGGGTCGGCGTCTCGCCCGTCGCGCTCGCGGTCGCGGTCGCGATGTATGCACTGCGCATGTTCGCGCTGACCGGCTTCTACCATCGATATTTCTCCCATCGATCGTTCCAGACGTCCCGCGCGGTGCAATTCATCTTCGCGGTGCTCGGCGCGTCCTGCGTCCAACGGGGCCCGCTGTGGTGGGCCGCGCACCACCGCAACCATCACAGCCACGCCGACACCGCGCGCGACCCGCATTCACCGGCCGTACACGGCTTTCTCTGGAGCCACGTGGGCTGGTTCCTGACGCCGCGCAATTTCCGTACCGACATCGCGCGCGTCCCCGACCTGGCGAAGTATCCGGAACTGCGCGCGCTCGACCGCTACGATGCGCTGGTGCCGACGCTGCTCGCCGTGGCGCTGTATGGACTGGGCGCCTTGCTGCGGCGGGAGGCCCCGCAACTCGGAACCGGCGGCGGGCAGATGGTGATCTGGGGCTTCTTCGTATCCACCGTGGTGCTGTTCCACGCCACCGTGACGATCAATTCGCTCGCCCACGGCTTCGGCCGCCGGCGCTACGACACGCGCGACGACAGCCGCAATAATCTGTGGCTGGCGCTGATCACCTTCGGCGAGGGCTGGCACAACAACCATCATTTCTTTCCGAGTTCCAGCCGGCAGGGATTCCGCTGGTGGGAAGTCGACATCTCCTGGTACGGACTGAAACTGATGTCGGCGCTCGGACTCGTGCACGGTCTCAAGCCCGTGCCGGCCTGGGTGCACGACCGGGCGATGCGCTGAGCCATGCGCGTCGCGGTGGTCGGATCGGGTATCGCGGGGCTCGCGTCGGCGTGGCTGTTGTCGCGCCGGCACGAGGTGACGCTGTTCGAGGCAGCGGCGCGCTTCGGCGGTCACACGCACACGCACGACGTTGATCTGGCCGGCCGGAGCTATCGCGTCGACAGCGGCTTCATCGTCCACAATCCGCGGCATTATCCCCTGCTGACACGGCTGTTCGACGAACTCGGCGTCGCCTCGCAGCCGACGACGATGAGTTTTTCGGTGCGCGGCGAGGCGAGCGGGCTGGAATACAACGCCGCGTCCCTGGACACGCTGTTCTGCCAGCGGCGCAACCTCGTGTCGCCCCGCTTTCTCGGCATGGTGCGCGACCTGTTGCGCTTCTATCGCGAGGCTCCGGCGCTGCTGTCGCGGCCGGACGACGCGACGACGCTCGGCGACTACCTCGACGGCCGCGGCTACGGGACGGCATTCCGTGACGAACACCTGATCCCGATGGCCTGCGCATTGTGGTCCTCGCCGTCGGCGCAAATCCTGCGCTTTCCCGCCCGCTATCTGGTTCAGTTCATGGCCAATCACCAGATGCTGCAGGTTCGCGACCGCCCGCAATGGCGCGTCGTGAGCGGCGGCTCGTCGACCTACGTGCGGGCGCTGCGCGCGGGGTGGCGGGTGCGCGAGCGGCTGAACTGCGCGGTGCAGTCGGTGCGCCGCATCGCCGGCGGCGCCCTGCTGCGCAGCGCCGCGGGAACCGAATCATTCGACCAGGTGGTGCTCGCCTGTCACAGCGATCAGGCGCTCGCGCTGCTCGCCGACGCCGACGAACGCGAGCGGACGATCCTGGGTGCGATGCCATACCAGGTCAACGATGCGGTGCTGCACACCGACGCCCGCGTACTGCCGCGGCGGCGCAAGGCCTGGGCGGCCTGGAATGCCTGGCTCCCAAGCGATCCAGCCGAGGTCTGCACGGTGAGCTATTGCATGAACATCCTGCAGACCCTCGACGCACCCGAGCCGTTCATCGTCACGCTGAACCGCGGCGGGGCGATCGACCCGGCGAAGGTGCTCGCGCGCATGACCTATGCTCATCCGGTCTACAGCGTCGAGTCGGTCGCCGCGCAACGGTGCAAGGCCGAGATCCAGGGACGGCGCGGCACCTGGTTTGCGGGCGCCTATTGGGGATGGGGTTTTCACGAGGACGGCATGCGCAGCGCCGTGGACGTTGCCGCCGCACTCGGCGTGGATTGGGGCGCGGTGGAGCGGGCCGCATGACGCGGGCGATCCGCCGCCCCGCCGGACCGTTCTGCAGCGCGGTCTACGAAGGCACCGTACGCCACCACCGCCTGGCTCCGCGGCGGCACGTCTTCGATTACCGCATCGCCCAACTGTATCTGGATCTCGACGAAATCGACCGGGTGTTCGATGGACGCTGGCTATGGTCCAACGGCCACCGCAACCTGGCCGAGTTCCGGCGCGAGGACTACCTCGGCGACCGCGGTGTACCGCTGGCCGAGGCGGTGCGCGCGCACGTCGCACTCGCGACCGGCCATCGGCCGCTCGGACCGATCCGGCTGCTCGCCCATCTGCGCTATTTCGGCCTGGCGTTCAACCCCGTCAGCTTTTATTACTGTTACGCGGCCGATCGCGTGACGCTGGAATGCATCCTCGCGGAGATCACGAACACGCCGTGGCGCGAACGCCATGTCTACGTACTGCCCGTGGCGGACGCCGAGCGGCGGGACCGGACGCTCGGCTGGGCCTTTCCGAAGAGCTTCCATGTATCGCCGTTCATGCCGATGGATCGCCAGTACGCCTGGCGCTTCACCGCTCCCGGCGACTCCCTGCTCGTGCACATGGATGTGCTGCGTGCGGGCGAGCGCGAATTCGACGCCACGCTGACCCTGGAACGCCGGCCGCTCACGAGTTCCTCGCTCGCGCGCGTGCTGTGGCGCTACCCGTTGATGACCGCCCAGGTCGTCGGCGCCATCTACTGGCAGGCACTGCGCCTGTGGCTGAAGCGAAATCCCGTCTACGATCACCCGCAACCGCATTGAGGTCCGCATGAACGCCATCATCACACCGCGAACTCCCGATGCCGCCGCCGCGGCGTCGCCTGGAACCCGCTTTTTGCGCGGCCGCCTACACGCGCAGATGGCCCGGCTGCGACACGGGCGTCTGATCCTGCGCGACGCGCTGGGGACGGTCGAACTCGGGGCGCACGATGCCGAAGAGCCTCGGGCGGCGGTGCGGATCGACGTGCTGGACATGGGCTTCTACCGTGCCGTCGCGGCCAACGGCAGCGTCGGCGCCGGCGAGTCCTGGATGGACGGCGAATGGCTGTGCGACGACCTGGTCGGCCTGATCCGCCTGCTGGTGCGCAACCGCGATCTGCTCGACGGCATGGAGACCGGCCTGGCGCGGTTCGGCCACTTCGCGCTGCAGGCCTGGCATGCGCTCAACCGGAATTCGCGCCGCGGCAGCCGCCGCAACGTCGCGGCCCATTACGATTTGGGCAACGATTTCTTCGCGCAATTTCTCTCCGACGATCTGATGTATTCGTCGGCCATCTGGGAGGGCGAGGACGACACGCTAGAGGCCGCCTCGACGCGCAAGCTCGAGCGGATCTGCCGCAGGCTGGAGCTGAAGCCGACCGACCACGTCGTGGAGATCGGCACGGGTTGGGGCGGATTCGCGTTGTACGCCGCACGGCAGTACGGCTGCCGCGTGACGACCACGACGATATCGCGCGAACAGCACGCGCTCGCGAAATCGCGGATCGACGCGGCGGGTCTCGGCGGGCGGGTCACACTGCTCACGCAGGACTACCGCGATCTGCGGGGCCGCTTCGACAAGCTGGTGTCGATCGAGATGGTCGAGGCGATCGGGGCGTCCTATCTCGACGCCTACTTCCGCCAGATCGGCTCCCTGCTGGCGCACGACGGCCTCGCCCTGGTACAGGCCATTACGATCGAGGACCACCGCTACGCACAGGCGCTGAAATCCGTGGATTTCATCAAGCGGCACGTGTTCCCGGGAAGCTTCATCCCGTCGATCAACGCGCTGCTCGCCGCGAAGACGCGCAGCAGCGATCTGGCTCTGCTCGATCTCGAGGATTTCGGCGGGTCGTACGCGCGCACGCTGCAGGCCTGGCGCGGGCGTTTCAAGGCGAGCCTGGCGCAGTTGCGCGCCCGGGGTTTCGACGAGCGCTTCCTGCGGATGTGGGAGTTCTACCTGGCCTACTGCGAAGGGGGCTTCCGCGAGCGCTCGATCGGCGTCGCGCACCTGCTGATGGCGAAGCCGGGTTGGCGGTCGACACGGGCGGGAGCACGACACCCCGGTGCCGACCGCGCGGAGTCCGCGGAGGCCGCGCGATGACGCTCGCGATCCGGGCCGCCGAGCGCGGCCTGCTGCCGGACGCCGTGCTGCGCCTGGGCATACGCCGCCTCTGCGCGCAGCGCCTGCGCGAGGAGCTGGACGGCGGACTCGGGGCCCAGGCGGGACGCTACGCCGCGCACATCGAGATGCTGAGGCGCAGCCCGGTCGCGATTCACACCGAGGCGGCGAATGCGCAGCACTACGAGCTGCCGGCGGATTTTTTCCGGCTGTGCCTCGGCAGGCGGTTGAAGTACTCCGGGTGCTATTACCCACGCGGCGACGAGTCGCTGGATGCGGCCGAGGATGCGATGCTGGAGCTCTACGGCGAGCGCGCCGAGCTCGCCGACGGCCAGAGCATCCTCGAGCTCGGCTGCGGCTGGGGTTCGCTGACCCTGTGGATGGCCGAACGCCATCGGCAAGCGCAGATCGTTGCGGTGTCGAATTCAAACCGGCAGCGCGAACACATCGAGGCGCAGTGCCGCGAACGCGGCATCGGCAACGTACGCGTGATCACCTGCGACGTGAATCAGCTCGAACTGGACGCGCGTCGCTTCGACCGCTGCGTGTCGATCGAGATGTTCGAGCACATGCGAAACTACGAGACCCTGCTCGCCCGCATCGCCGGCTGGCTGAAGCCCGGCGGCAAGTTGTTCGTCCATATTTTCGCCCACCGGACGCTCATGTACCCGTTCGAGACGGCCGGCGACGACAACTGGCTCGGCCGGCACTTCTTCACCGGCGGCCTGATGCCGGCCTCGGACACCCTGCTGTGGTTCCAGAGGGATTTGCGGATCGAGCGACGCTGGCACATCGACGGCACGCACTATCAGCGCACGGCCAATCACTGGCTGGCGAATCAGGACGCGCATCGCCGGCAGGTCATGTCGGCGCTCAGGGAAGCCTACGGCGGCGAGGCGGCGGCGCGATGGTATCAGCGCTGGCGCATGTTCTGGATGTCCTGCGCCGAGCTGTTCGGCTATCGCAACGGTCAGGAGTGGCTGGTCGGGCACTACCGCTTCGCGCTTCCCTGAGCCCGACCGCCGGTAGCCGGCGGCGCCCGGGGCATGTAGACGCTCACGGGGCCGTCAATGCCGGATTCGATGCCGCCAGCCGGCCCCGACGAGCGGCGATGGGCGAAAATCCTGCGTTGAGGCGCGGTCTTTTGCGGTACGGTGCGCCTTTGCCGCGCGATCTGCGACGATTAAGAGACGGAAAGGATCGGTGTCGCGCCGATCCGCGGGACTCGATGCGCGGCTATACTGTGGCCGGGCCATCCCGCGGCCGACTCGACACGTCCCCCACGCGCCGTCAAGCCGTTCGCGTTCACCGCCCACCTCGGTTTGCCGGCGCGCTGTGCTTGAAGGTAAGGAACAGGATCATCGGCCAAATTTCTTCATCGTTGAGGGAACTGCGCGAGCGCGCCTGGGTGCGCCTGGTGAGCAACCGTTCGAGGCGGCTGTTCCTGCAGATCGGATTGCCGTGGACCGCCGCGCTGCTCGTCGGCCTGATGGCCGTGCTGTACGCCCGGTGGAGCGAGGACGCGTACGAGCTGTTCATCCGCTGTATCAAGGGCCGCCAATACCTGGCGTTCGCCATCACGCCGCTGATGACCGTGATCGCCGTCTATTGCACCCGCCGCTGGTTCTCCGGCAGCGAGGGCAGCGGCATTCCACAGGTCATCGCCGCGCTGCACGCCCCAAGCGACCCGGACCGCACGCTGATGAAGCGCCTGTTCGGGCTGCGCGTGATTTTCGGCAAGCTCGGGGTGTCACTGCTCGGCTTTCTGGGAGGCCTGACGATCGGCCGCGAGGGGCCGACCGTGCACATCGGCGCCGCCATCATGGTCGAAACCCGTCGTTTCTATCCGCATCAAACCCCGCGGCTCGAGCGCCAGCTCCTGCTGGCCGGCGCCGCCGCCGGCTTGTCCGGCGCGTTCAACACGCCGCTCGCGGGCATCATTTTCGCGATCGAGGAACTCGCCCGCGACTTCGAGAGCCGCACGAACGGCACGATGATCACGGCGGTGGTCTTCTCGGGACTCACCTCGCTCGCGCTCGCGGGAAACTATCTGTATTTCGGCCAGATCAATGTTCCCAACAATTTTCACGGCGAGTTCGTGCTGCCGGTGATCCTGGCGGCACTGCTCTGCGGCCTGCTCGGAGCCGCGTTCAACTGGGCGCTGCTGAACTGGCAGCAATGGATGCCGGCGCCGATGCGCGCCTGGCGCGGCAACAAACCGCTGCTGTACGCGCTGATCATGGGACTTATCGTCGCCGCGCTCGGCGTCGGCAGCGGCGGCCAGACCTGGGGCAGCGGCTATGATCAGGCACGCCAGCTCCTCGCCGGCAACAATCCGATCACGCAGGGCTATGCCATCGCCAAATGGGCGGCGATGGTCGTGAGCTATCTTGCGGGACTGCCGGGCGGCCTGTTTTCGCCGTCCCTGTCGATCGGCGCGGGCATCGCGCAGTGGGTCCACCTGGTGTTCGGCTGGGCGCCGATGGCGTCAATGATCGCGCTCTGCATGACCGGGTATCTGGCGGCCGTCACGCAATCTCCGCTGACCTCGTTCGTGATCGTCATGGAAATGACCAACGGCACGGGGCTCGTGATCCCGATGATGGCGACCTCGCTGCTCGCGGCGCGCCTGTCCGGCATCTTCACGCCGCCGCTATATGAAGCCCTGGCGGTGAGGAACTACTTTCCGCTGGTGCCCGGCTATGTGCCGAAAGCGGCTCAGGCCGGCGCCGCCGAATGAGACGCCGGCCGCACCCGAACCCCGTGGCGTGAAATCAGACTTTGCACGATCGGCGACGGGCTGCGGCGGAACGCGGTGATCGCATAGAAGTTCTCGAAGACGCCGGGTACCGCGCAGTAGCGCTGTAGCCGGCGTTCGCGAAGTTCGTCCTGCACGACCACCTCGGGCAGCACCGTGATCGCGCCCGAATCGCGCGCCAGCAGGCGCAGCATCGCCATGTCGTCGACCTCCGCCGCAATGTCGACGCGGACCTGGTTCCGTTCGCACCACTCATCGAACTGGCTCCGGATGTCGCTGCTGGGACCCGGGACGACCAAGCGCGCCCCCACCATGTCGGTACGGATCCTGAACCGGCTCCCGCGCGGCCGTGGCGGTCCCACGAGGCAGACCGACTGCCTGTCGATCCGCATACAGCGCCACGCGCGCCCCGCCTCCGCAACCACCGGCCTGTTCGAGAACACGACGTCGAGCCTGTGCACGTGCAGCCGGCCCAGCAACTCCTCGAGACTTCCCGATTCCAGGCTCAGGCGCACTTCCGCCTTGCCCTGTATCGGACGGAGAAGGTTCTCGAGAAAATTCCGCGACAGCGTTGCCACCGCGCCGACGCGCAGCTGCCGGATGCGCTGACCCTCGGCTCCGCGGACGTTCGCCATCAACTCCTGACCGAGACCGAATATCTCCTCCGCGTACGCAAGAACGGTCGCGCCGAATTCGGTGAGCACCAAGGTCCTGCCGGTGCGGTCGAACAGCGGCCTGCCCAGATAGGCCTCGAGTTGGCGGATTTGCGCCGACAGCGCCGATTGCGAAACCCGGAGCGTGCCGGCGACCCGGGTCAGATGTCCGACCTTGGCCACCTGCCAGAAATACAACAGATGCCTGTAATTCAGATTCTTCATGTTCTTTTTTCACGAACGAACTGTTCACATCATTCTATTTTACGACAGATCAAATCGGCTCGATACTGGCATCCACCTCATCATCACCGGATGTTCAATGGCTCGACCGCTCGAATGGATTCTCTGGACGCCCGCCTTCCTGTACCTGTGCGGCGCATTGTTTGCGACCGGTACGCGGCACGAGGGATGGACGGCGGTCACCTCGGCTACGCGCGGCGCGCTCGGCGCGGCGATCATCGGCGCGCTGCTGTCCCGACCCGGCGCCGCCCCGCTCGTCCTGTTGCTGATCGCCTTCCTCGGCTGGATCATCGGCGATTATTCGCGCCGGTACCTCGGCGCGGAACCGGGCCGCCGCCGATATGCCGTGGCCTTCCTCGCCACCCTCGCCGCTGTCGGCGCGGTGGTCGTCGGAGACAACTTTGCGGTCATCGTCGGCGCCTGGGCGGCGAGCAGCGTCGCGCTTCATCACCTGCTCACCTTCTACCGCGAGCGCGGCGCGGCGATCATCGTCGCGCACAAGAAGTTCCTCGCGAGCCGGCTCGCCGAGTGCCTCCTCGTCGCGGCGGCCGTGCTGCTGTACCGGCAGTGGGGCACACTCGACCTCGACGCCATCTCGGCGAACGCCCGAGGGGCGGCGAACCTGCCCACGACCGCGGACGTGGCGGCCGTGTTGATCGCCGCCGCCGTGCTCCTCAAGTGCGCGCAGTTGCCGCTGCACGGCTGGTTGATCCAGGTCATGGAGGCGCCGACACCGGTGTCGGCTCTGCTGCACGCGGGCGTTGTCAATCTCGGGGGCTATGTTCTCATCCGCCTCGCGCCGCTGATCCAGGCGTCGCCCTCGGCCCGGGCCCTGCTCGTTGTCGTCGGAAGCCTCAGCGCCGCGCTGGCGGGACTGGTAATGCTCACGCGCGTGACCATCAAGGTCCGCCTCGCCTGGTCTACGTGCTCCCAGATGGGATTCATGATGATGGAGTGCGGGCTCGGCCTCTACGATCTCGCGCTGCTGCACCTCCTCGCGCACTCCCTGTACAAGGCCCACGCGTTCCTCACCGCCGGAGAGGCGGTTCGGGACAGCCTCGCGCGACGACTCACCACCGCGACTCCGGCCACCACGACCCCGGCCACCGCAACCGGGTCCGCGTGGTTGCGGTCGATGATCGCGCTGCCCGCCGCATGGATCGCAACGACCGGCTCCGCATACCTGTGGCACCGGATGATCGGAGTGCCGATGATCCCGGGGGTCGCGGCGGCGCTGCTGGCGTGCGGACTCGCCACGTTGTTGTGGCATCCCGGGAGCGAACCCGGGTCGCCGTGGTGGACGGGACTGCCGGCGCTGCTTGTCGGCGCGCAACTGTACCTCGGCTGGCACTCGCTGCTGACCGCGCGATCGGGTGTCGCCGCCCTGCCCGCCTCACCGCCTCTGGCGGCCTGGGCGCTGCTGGTGTTCGTGAGCCTGTATGCCGCGCAAGCCCGGGTCGCGACGAGCCGGCACGAGGCCTCGGCCACGCGTTTGTACGAATGGATCTACGCCGGCCTGTACCTCGATGAGCGTTTCACCCGGTTCACGTTCCGGGTGTGGCCGGCCCGCGCCCCGTCCGGCGATGTCGGCGGGCGCGCCGGCCGTCTGTTTCGGCACGTGCGGAGCGAAGCATGAGCGCCGTGCGCCCATGCGATACGCCTTCGATGGCCGCCCTGGCCGTCGCAGTCGACGCCGCGATCCGCACCGTCGCGCCGGCGTGGCCGCTCGACCGCCAGATCGCGGTGAATCCTTATTGGGGGTTCGCCGATCGCAGCTTCGAGCGGGCCGCCGCCACAATGGGGCGCTTGGTGGGTGCACGCTTCACGTTGCCGCCGGACGACTACCTCCGCGCCTGGCGTTCCGGGGAGATCACGGCAGCGGCCGTCAACCGCGCGATCGCGCAAGGCGGATCCTCGGCGACACTCGACCAGGCGATTTCCGCCCTGCGTGCGCCGCAAGTGCCGAACACCGGACTGCCGTTGTTGTCGGACCTCATCGACGAGCACGCGCAAGCTTCCGCGGGGCCGCGCTGGCGCGACACGGTCACGCAGCAGGTGAGCCAGTACTGCGCCTCGTATTTCGACGAGCATCAGGCCGATTGGCGCCGGGGACGTGCGGGCGGTCTTTTCTCGGGATGGCGCAACGGCCTCGAGGCCGACCACGCTTTGGAACCGCTGATGCGCGCGCCCGAGATCCGTGCGCGCGCGCGAAATCTGCCGACGAACGCCGACGACGCGATCGGCTGGGCGCTGCGGCGCCTCGACATTTCGGGTGAACACGCGACGCCGTTCCTGCAGGTCTGCCTGCTGCGCATCAACGGATGGGCGTCCTGGTGCGCCTATTTGCAGTGGGAGGCGCGGCTTGTCGGTGGCTCGGATTCACACTTGAGAGAACTGTTGGCGATCCGCGCGAGTTGGGAGGCGCTCCTGCATGAGGACGAACCCAATGTCGACTCGCCCGCCACGGTTTGGAAGGACCGATGGGCCGAATCCCTCGGGGAGGCAGCCTCCCCGTTCGACGCCTTGCACCTGATCTGGCAGCGCGCGCACGAGATCAGCTACCAGGATCGGTTGATCGACGCCCTCCAATCCGGCCCTGACCACCCGCGTTCCACGCACGGTGAGGTCGCCCGTTCAGCGCAACTGGTCTTCTGCATCGACGTCCGCTCGGAGCGCTTGCGCCGGGCGCTGGAAGAGGTCGACCCGACGCTCGAGACCCGTGGGTTCGCCGGCTTTTTCGGACTGCCGATCCGGTACACGCCGATCGGCACCTCGGCGCCGCGCCCGCAACTTCCGGGCCTGGTCGCCCCGCAAATCGATGCCACCGACTCGACCGGCGATCCCCGCGCCGACGCGATGATCGCGAACCGGCGTTCGAACCGCCTCGCGGCCGCGGCGAGTCGGCTGGCATTCCAGAGACTGCCGACCGGTGCCTTTTCGTTCGTCGAGATGCTCGGCATCGGGTATGCGGGCGCGATGCTCAAGCGCCATTTCGGCCTCAGCCCATCTCCGCTCGATCACGCGGGCCTCGAGGCGGTCGAGTCCACCCGACTGCGCCCACGCTTGTGTGCGCCGGACGGCGCGGATGGCGCGACCGGCGGCCGCCACGCCGATCTCCTCGCCTCGATATTGGGCGCAATGGGCCTCACCGCCGGTTTCGCGCGCCTGCTGGTGTTCGTCGGCCACGGCAGCCAGAGCGCCAACAATCCGCAGGCGGCGGCGCTCGAATGCGGGGCTTGCGGCGGCCAGTCGGGGGAAGTCAACGCGCGAATACTCGCGGGCCTCCTCAACGAACCCTCCGTCCGGCTCGCACTCGGCAAACGCGGAATCGACATTCCCGCGGAGACCATCGCGATCGCGGCTCTGCACAACACCTGCACCGACGAAGTGCGCCTCTTCGATGTCGAGCATCTGCCCGTAAGTCACGAGCACGACCTCGAACGCCTGCGGCGCAATCTTCGGGAGGCGGGCCACCGCACCCGTGCCGAGCGCGCGCCGAGCCTCGGCATCGCGGCACTTGCCGATCGCCCCGAAGCGCTCTTGAAGCGCTATCGCCGCCGGGCGAGGGACTGGGCGGAGACACGGCCCGAGTGGGGTCTCGCGAACAACGCGGCATTCATCGTGGCGCCGCGATCCCGCACCCGCGGCGTCAATTTGGCGGGGCGCAGCTTTCTTCATGACTACTGCTGGGAGGAAGACCGCGACGGCCGGGTGCTCGAACTTATCATGACGGCGCCCATGGTGGTCACCCACTGGATCAATCTCCAGTACTACGCATCGACGGTGGATCCAGACCGCTTCGGCAGCGGCAACAAGGTCCTGCACAACGTGGTCTGCGGACGCATCGGCGTGTTCGAGGGAAACACCGGCGATCTGCGCGTCGGATTGTCGCGTCAGTCCGTACACGACGGCGAACGCTGGATGCACGCGCCGCTGCGGCTCTCGGTTTTCATCGACGCACCCCGCGACCGGATTGAGCGCGTCATCGCGGGCCATCCAACGGTGAGGAGTCTGGTCGATCACCGCTGGCTGCATCTGTTCCGCTTCGCCGACGCCGGCGTCGAGCATCACGACGCGGGAGCCTGGCGCGACTGCGGTTGATCGCGGCGACGCTCCGGTATTCCAGCAACAACTTAGGTGGTTGTTCGAATTACGCCGATCGACGATTCGGCTCAAGCTTCCGCCCTGTAATCAACTACTGCGGGAGATATCCACATGAATTCGAGAAACACATGGATGCGCCTGGCCGCGATCGGCCTCCTCGGCTTTTCCGTGTCGGCGCCGTTCGCCCTGGGCGCGGGCGGTGGCGGCGGCGGTGGTGGAGGTGCGGGCGGCGGTGCGGGCGGCGCGGCTGGCGGCGCCGCTGGCGGCGGCACGCTGTTGCGCCAGATGGACCACGACCGCTTGCTCAATCGCGACATGGACCGGACCCAGGACCGGCTGCACGACCAGGATCGCCTGCACGATCGCGACCT
>JBBISV010000051.1:0-6429 GCA_037441085.1 Gammaproteobacteria bacterium
TCCTCGTCGTCGCCGATCGGCGTCTCCATCGAGATCGGCTCCTTGGCGATCTTCAGCACCTTGCGCACCTTGTCCTCGGGCATCTCCATGCGCACCGCGAGCTCTTCCGGCGTCGGTTCGCGCCCCATCTCCTGGAGCATCTGCCGGGAGATTCGGTTCAGCTTGTTGATCGTTTCGATCATGTGCACCGGGATGCGGATGGTGCGCGCCTGGTCGGCGATCGACCGGGTGATCGCCTGGCGTATCCACCAGGTCGCGTAGGTCGAGAATTTATATCCGCGACGGTACTCGAATTTGTCGACGGCCTTCATCAGGCCGATGTTGCCCTCCTGGATCAGATCCAGGAACTGCAGTCCCCTGTTCGTGTACTTCTTGGCGATCGATATCACGAGGCGCAGGTTCGCCTCGACCATCTCCTTCTTCGCGCGGCGCGCCTTCGCCTCCCCAATCGACACCTCGCGGTTGATCTCCTTGATCTCGTTGATCAGCAGGTGATAGGCGCCTTCCAAATCCTTGAGCTTGTTCTGGCGGCGCTCGATCTCCTCCTTGAAGCGCGCGAGCGGCGCCGAGTAGCGCTTTTTCGCCTTGATGTGCTTTTCGAGCCAGCGCGTGCTGGTTTCGTTCTTCGGGAAGGTCGAAATGAAGTCCTTGCGCGGCATGCCGGCCTGCTTGATGCACAGGAACATGATCTCCCGCTCGAGCAGGCGCACCTCGGTGACGTGCTGGCGCAGGTTGTCGATCAGCTGGTCGAACATCTTCGGCGACAGTTTCAACTCCATCAGCTCGCCGCAGATCTTCTTGCGCAGCTTCAGGGTCTTCGGGTCCTTCGATCCGACCTTGTCGAGCGCGTTCACGTACTGGTGATGGGCCTTGGCGATCGCCGCGAAGCGCTTCGCCGCCTCCTCCGGATCAGGCCCCGTGTCTATCGCCTCCTCGTCCTCGTCGGCGTCGGCCTCGTCGTCGTCGCCGGCGTCGTCGGCCTCCATCGCCATCATCTTGGGGTTCTGGGGCTGCGCAATTTCATCCGGCGCGTTCGGGTCGACGAAGCCGACGATCACGTCCACGAGGCGCATTTGCCCGGACTTGACCGACTCATAGCTGCGCAGCAAAAGGTCGTAGGTGCCCGGATAGCTGCCGAGCGCGATCTTGACGGCCTCGAGTCCTTCCTCGATGCGCTTGGCGATGCGGATCTCGCCCTCGCGGGTCAGCAACTCGACGGTGCCCATTTCGCGCATGTACATGCGCACCGGGTCGGTGGTGCGGCCGAATTCGGCGTCCAGGTTCGCGAGCGCGGCGGTGGCTTCCTCGACCGCCTCTTCGTCGGGGGCAGTGGTCGCATCGGTGAGCAGCAGCGACTCCGCGTCCGGCGCCTTTTCGTACACCGGGATGCCCATGTCGTTGATCATGTTGACGATGTCTTCGATCTGTTCCGGATCGACGATCTCGCTCGGCAGATGATCATTGACTTCGACGTAGGTGAGGTAGCCCTGTTCCTTGCCGCGCGCAATCAACAACTTGAGCTGCGATTGGCGTTCGTCAGCGATTTGAGTCGCGGTGCCTTGTGGCGCTTTTTTGGTCAAGGTGGACGCCTCGTTTGACAATTGATGAAACTTACGCGAAGCCGGCTAGTATACGTTTTTGGCCATTTAGTAGCCAGAAAACCGCGGTGAATCGGATCCGCCGGCGGGCTGTCCGATCAGCCGTCTCCGGGTCGGCTGCGCGCCTTCAGCAAAGCGGTTAATTCCGTCTTTTCGTCGATATTCAAGCCTGATTCCTCGGCTTTTCGCAACAATTCATCGATTCTGCGGCCGGCGCCGTGCGCGTCCGCTAGCTTCTCGATCGCGTTCTTCAGTTCGCTGGCGGCCGCCTGCGGGTCGGCAACGAGCGCGGGCCTCGCGGTCAGTTCGGCCAGACGCTCGAATTCCGGCCGGTCCCGCCAGCGCTCCAGCAGCATCGCGGTCGTCGGTTTTTCGCTGGCGCGTGCCTGTAGCAGCAGCTCGCGCAGCACGGAGACTCCGGGGCCGTCGACCCGTTCGAGCAGTAGGGCGGCATCGACCGCGCGTGCCGCTTCCGGATGATGCAGCACGAGGCTGATCGCCTGGCGCATCAGGTTGCCGCGCCCGGCGCTCGCCGCGGCCCGGCCCACCTGCGATCGACCGCGCGCGCCACCGTCCGGTTCCGCCCGGCGGGTCTCGTCCCTCGCGCTCCCGGCGGGCACCAACAGGACTTTGAGCCGCGCCGCCGGCATTTTGATTTCGGCGGCGAGCCGGTCCACGAGCAGCTCCCGGTAGACGCCGTCCGGCATCCGCGTGAACAGGGGCCGTGCCAGCGCGGCGAGCTTGGCGCGTCCGTCGACGTGGGTCAGGTCAACCTGCTCCATGAGCTGGCGCAGCAGGTACTCGGACAGCGGCAGTGCCCCCTGCAGGCGTTGCTCGAAGGCGGCGGCGCCCTCGGCGGCGACCAGGGTGTCCGGGTCATGGCCTTCCGGCAGGAACAGGAACTTGAGCTCCCGCCCATCGGTTGCGAGCGGCAGCGCATTTTCGAGCGCGCGCCACGCGGCGGCCCGGCCGGCCCGGTCGCCGTCGAACGAGAAGACCACCTCGTTCGTCATCCGAAAGATCTTGTGCAGATGCTCCTGCGTCGTCGCGGTGCCGAGGGTCGCCACGGCGTAGGTGATGCCGGCCTGATGCAGGCGCACCACGTCCATATATCCTTCGACGATCAACAGACGCTTGAAATCCGCATGCGCGCGCCTGGCCTCGTACAGGCCATACAGTTCGCGCCCCTTGTGAAAGAGCGGGGTTTCGGGCGAATTCAGGTATTTCGGCTCGCCCTGGGCGATCACGCGGCCGCCGAACCCGAGCACCCGGCCGCGTGAATCGCGGATCGGGAACATCAGCCGGTCGCGGAAGCGATCGTAGAAGCCGGGCTGCCGCTCCCCGCCCTGCGTGTCCCGCTCGATGATGAGCCCCGTCTGCAGCAGCGCGCGCCGCTCATCGTCCCCGGACCCGAAGCGATTGAGCAGCGCGTTCCAGGCGTCGGGCGCGTAGCCCAGCGCGAAGGCCGCGACCGTGGAATCGGACACCGCGCGTCCGGCCAGATACGCGCGGGCGCGGGGACTGTCGTTCAGGTTCTGCGCGAAGAAGCGGGAGGCCTGGGCCGTCACCTCGAACAGGTCGGCGCCGCCCCGGTCCTGCGGGCTCCTGGCTTCGCGCGGCAGCTCCATGCCGGCCCGCTCCGCGAGCAGCGCCAGCGCATCCGGAAACTCGAGCTTTTCGAACTGCATCAGGAAGCCGATGGCGGTGCCGTGCGCGCCGCAGCCGAAGCAGTGGTAGAACTGCTTGTCGGGGCTCACCCAAAAGGAGGGCGTCTTCTCGCTGTGAAACGGGCAGCAGGCCTTGTACTCGCGGCCGGACTTCTTGAGCGGCACGCGCGCGCCCACGATCTCGACGATGTCCGAGCGCGTGACCACGTCATCGATGAAGCTTTGGGGAATGCGGCCCGACATGGCCCGCGCCCGGTCAACCGCCGAGTTTCGCTTTGATCTTCGCGCCGACCGCCGCCATGTCGGCCCGGCCCTGGGCCTTGCCCTTGATCAGCGCCATCACCTTGCCCATGTCCTTGATGCCGGTCGCGCCGGTGGCGGCGATGGATTCGGCGATCAGCGCGTCGATTTCGGCTTCCGCGAGAGCCGCCGGCAGGTAGGTCTGGAGCAGGGCGATCTCCGCCGCTTCCTTGTCGGCCAGATCCTGGCGATTGCCCGCCTGGAACTGCTGCAGCGATTCCTTGCGCTGCTTGATCATCTTTTCGAGGACGACGATCACCTGGCCGTCGTCGAGCGTGATGCGCTCGTCGACTTCGCGCTGTTTGATCGCCGCGGTGATCATGCGGATCAGGCCGAGGCGTTCCTTCTCGCCGGAACGCATCGCGGCCTTCATGTCATCCGTAATGCGCTCCTTGAGCGACATCGACACCTGCCGGCTAGTACTGGCGCGCGGGTGCCGCGGCCGGAGCGCTCGGGGGCGAGCCTCCCATGCCGCGCATGCTTTCGCGGGACAGGCGCTTCAAGTGGCGCTTGACCGCGGCCGCCTTCTTGCGCTTACGCTCCTGGGTCGGCTTCTCGTAGAATTCACGGCGGCGCAGCTCCGTGAGCACGCCCGCTTTCTCGCAGGCACGCTTGAAGCGACGCAAGGCGGCGTCAAAATACTCATTCTCGCGGACACGGACGCTGGGCATTCAGACCTCAATAGATCGTTAAATCGGGTCGCCGGCATCGGGCGACGGGGCGCGCATTCTAAGGTGCGCCTGCGGAAAAGGCAAAATTATGCGCGTAATCGGGATTGAGAGTTCTTGCGACGAGACCGGCGTCGCCGTTTACGACGCCGGTCTCGGCCTGTTGTCGAACCGGCTGCACAGTCAGGTTGCAATGCACCAAGCGTACGGCGGCGTGGTCCCGGAACTCGCCTCGCGCGACCATGTCCGGCGCCTGCTGCCGCTGGTCGATGCGGCCCTGACCGAGGCAGGGTCGCCGCTTGGCTCCATCGACGGCATCGCCTATACGGCCGGTCCCGGACTGATCGGCGCGCTGCTGGTCGGCGCCTCCTTCGCGCGCAGCCTGGCTTACGCCTGGGGCAGGCCGGCGATCGGCGTGCACCACCTGGAGGGGCATTTGCTCGCGCCCTTGTTGGAGCGCGACGCGCCGGCGTTTCCGTTTCTCGCGCTGCTGGTGTCGGGCGGCCACACGCAACTGGTCGACGTGGGCGGACTCGGCCGGTACCGCGTGCTGGGCCAGTCCCAGGATGACGCGGCGGGCGAGGCCTTCGACAAGACCGCGAAGCTCCTCGGTCTGCCGTATCCGGGAGGTGCCGCGCTGGCCGAGCTCGCCGAGCGCGGTTCGGGCGGACGCCACCGGTTTCCGCGGCCGATGCTCGACCGGCCCGGCCTCGACTTCAGTTTCAGTGGCCTGAAGACGGCGGTCCGGGTAGCCTTGCGCGGCCGCGTGCTCAGCGAACAGGAACGCGCGGACACGGCCCGCGATTTCGAAGAGGCGGTGATCGACACGCTCGCCGAGAAATGCCGGCGCGCGCTCGTTGCGACCGGACGCGGGCGCATGGTGGTCGCGGGGGGTGTCGGTGCCAACAAGCGCCTGCGCGAGCGTCTCGCCGCGGTGGCGCGCGAACAGGGGGCGCGCGTGCATTTTCCCCGGCCGGAGTTTTGCACCGACAATGGTGCGATGATTGCGCTCGCCGGATGCATGCGTCTCGGCGCGGGCGACAGGACGGGTCTGGATGCGCCGGTGCGCGCGCACTGGCCGCTCGGCGACGACGCCAAACTGGGTGATTGAGGGTTCCGATGGACAAGATTTTCATTCACGCGCTGAAGGCCGAGGCGATCATCGGCATCTTCGACTGGGAACGGCAGGTCAAGCAGACGATCGTCGTCGACCTGGAGTTCGGCGTCGATGTGCGCAAGCCGGCCCTGAGCGACTCGATTGCCGACACGCTGAATTACAAGGGCGTCGCCAAGCGGGTGCTGGCGTTCATCGAGGGATCGGATTTCCACCTGATCGAAGCCCTGACTGAACGGATCGCGATGCTGCTGCTCGAGGAATTCGGCGTCGCCTGGGTGCGGGTGGCGCTGTCCAAGCCCGGCGCGATCCGCCGGTCGCGCGACGTCGGCATCATCATCGAACGCACCCGGGCGGATCTCGACGCATGGCGCGCGCAGAGCGCAACAGCATCCGCCCGCCCATGACCTTCCGGCTGTTCGCCGCGGGATTTCGTCCGATGTTCCTGGCCGCGATGGCCGCGGCCGCGCTGCTCATTCCGGCCTGGGCCGCGGTGTTCGTCTACAACGCCTCGCTCGCGAGTCCCTGGCCCCCGACCCTGTGGCACGGCCACGAAATGGTGTTCGGATTCCTCGGCGCGGCCGTCGGCGGGTTCCTGCTGACCGCGGTTCCGAACTGGACCGGGCGCCCCGGGGTCGCCGGCGCGCGGCTCGCGGTGCTGGCGGGGTTGTGGCTCGCCGCGCGCGTCGCGATCGCGACCGCCGGCCGGTGGCCCGCCACGGCGGTGGCGGTCATCGACGTGGCCTACTTCGTGCTGCTCGCGGCGCTGGTCGCGCCGCCCTTGCTGCGCTCCGGCAACCGCAACGCACCCATGCCGGTCGTGCTGTTGCTGCTGGCGGCCTGCAATGCCGTGTTTCACTGGGCGCTCGCGCATCATGACGCGGTGACGGCGATGCGCGCAATTCGCACGGCGATCGACGTCATCCTGGTCCTCGCGACCTTGATCGGCGGGCGGATCCTGCCCTTCGACGACGCCACCGTGGCCCGCGAGGCTTTGGTCAGGATCCTCGCGAGTCGCATCGGGGAAGGCTCCCGGTGACCGCGCTGCTCATCGCGGCGGGCACCGCCCTGCTGGTCGCGCT
>JBBISV010000051.1:6439-18624 GCA_037441085.1 Gammaproteobacteria bacterium
CCCGCGTTCACGTCCGGCGCGCTGCGCGAGCGCGGCATCGCGATGCGCCGGCTGCGCGGCATCGACGGCATCGCGATCGCCGCGATGGTCGCCGTCGCGATCGCCGACCTGCCGGCGGCCGACGAGCGCGTCGCCGGCGTCGTCGCCGGCTGCGCCGCCGCGGCGCAGTTTCTGCGGCTGGCGCAGTGGCGCACGTTCCACGTGCTCGGCAAGCCGATCGTCTGGGTGCTGCACCTTGGTTACGCGTGGATCGGGGTGGGGCTCGCGTTGAAATGCGCCGCGTTGCTCGGCGGCTATGCGGTGGCGGCCTTCTGGCTCCACGCGCTCACGGTGGGCGCCCTCGCGACCTTGGTCGTGGGCGTCATGAGCCGCGCGGCGCTCGGACACTCGGGCAGGCCCTTGGACCTGGATGGACGGACCATCGTCGCCTATTTCCTGCTGCTGTTGGCCGGATTGACGAGGGTGTTCGGCCTCGGCGTGCTGCCGGTCGCGTATCCGACCGTGATCCTGATCGCCGCGTTCCTGTGGACCGCGGCATTCGCGCTGCTGCTCTGGGTATACGCACCGATCCTCTGGTCGGCGCGGGTCGACGAACCGCGCGGCTGAGCGGCCGGCGTCAGCGCGCCGCCAGCGAGAACCAGCCGGCGGGATTCCGGGTCACGGCGATGCCGATGATCGCGGCGAATGTCAGCCAGGCGCCGAGGGTCGCCACGATCCGCCCGCGGCGCGACCGGGCGCGCTTCAGCGCGAAGCTGCCGAACGCGATGTAGACCGGCAACAGCAGCACCTTGGCGGTCAGCCACCCGTCCACGAACGGATATTGGCGCAGGATCAGCGTCAACAACACCGCCGCGCCCAGGAGCGTGGTGTCGATCAGGTAGGAGGCGAAGCGCAGCAGCCGGTGGTCGGCCGCGGCGCCGCCGATCCGCAGCAGCGCCCGGTACGAGAACAGCCCGCCGGATAGTGCGACGCAGGCAATGTGCGTCGCCCGGATCCCGGAGAAATGCGCCGCGAGCATCTCCTACCGCGGCCCGCCGCGGCGCATGTCGGGCTCAGGGCACGAGATGGGAGCTTCCAAGATCCTTCCACTCATAGCGCGGCACCTGGATCCACCGTCCATCCTTGTACTCCGGCACCTTGTGCACCCTGGTCTGATCGACGGTCATCCGGCCGTTCTTGTCATCGACCCAGAAGTCGATGTCGTAGATCTGGTGCTTGGTGCCGACGACGCGAAAGTCGGTGCACGCGAAGTAGTGACCGTTGCCGTCGAGCTGCCGGATCGGCTGGTGGGTGTCGACGAATTTCAGGCGCAACTCCTTGCCGGTCTTGTCGTCCTTCAAGACGAACACCCCGCCGTGCAGCGCGCTCGTTTGCAGCGCATGCCTCTCGACCGCCGACATCACCTCCCAGCCGCGCTTCACGGCCAGCTTGCCCGGATGTTCGGACGCCGGGATCCACCACCAGGGGATCGGCTGGCGTTCCATCATCTTCCACCGTCCGTCCTCGAACAGCGGCGTCTTGTAGATCCGAATTTCCCGCAGCGCCAGTTGTCCGCGCTCCGGCGCGACCCAGAAGTCGATCAGATAACGCTTCTCCGGGTGCGCGCGATCGTGGAATTTCACGTCGGGAAAGAAGCCATACCCGTCGAGCGTGCGCGTGAAGTCGATGCCGTCGAAGGCGAGCAGCAGATGTTCGCCGTTTTCCGGATCGACCAATGGAAAGGCGCCGCCGTTCGCGCGCAGCCCGTCCTGGATCACGCGCGTGACCAGCGTCTCGGCATCCTTGCCGTCGAAATATTGCATCTGCTGCTCGGTCGACGCGACGCTGCTCGCGGCGATGAAATCGCGGGCGCGACCCAGGTTCTGGGCGGGATCCTTCAAGAACAGCGCCTTCGCGGCCGCATCCTTGAAACAGTAGTCCTTGCCGTCCTGATCGCGCCATCGGACCGCGCAGTCGGTCATCACGTGCCTGCCTTCGGCCAAGGCCTCGGCGCACTGTCCGCCGAACTGCGCCGGCACCACCGCCGGCGCGGACCAACACGGCGCCGCGGCGGCCGCGAGCAACGCCGCCGACAGGGTCGGGACGGAAAACCGGGATCGTGATCGCGGGAGTCTGTTCATGCCGGCCATCCTCCAATCCGCAGGGTATCGTCACGGAACCATCGGGCCGATATCGTCTCACCAACCGGGCGACGGGGGGTATACCCCCCGTCGCGCCGGCGTGCCGGCTGCTGCGCCGCGGCGGCGCGCGTGCCGATGCGCCGTGCGCTAGATGCTGCGTCCGCCGTCGACGGCGAGGATCTGGCCGGTGACGTACGGGGCATCCCGGGTCAGAAACAACGCCGTGCGCGCGATGTCCGCGGGAGATCCGTGCCGCTTCAGCGCCGTCTTGTCGATGATTTCGCGGCGCAACTCCTCGGTCATGGCCTGTTCCGGCCAAAGCACCGGCCCCGGCGCGATGCCATTGACGCGAATGTCGGGGCCGAGTTCGCGCGCGAGCGATCGCGTCAACATCGCAAGCCCCGCTTTCGCCGCGCAGTACACCGGGTGTTCGCGCAGCGGTCGCAGACCGTGAATGTCGACGATGTTGATGATCGAGCCGCGGCGCGATCGCAGGGCCGGCGCCGCGGCCTGGGCGAGGAACAGCGGGACTTTGAGGTTCGTGCCCACGAGGTCGTCCCACTGCGCCGTCGTGATCGAGCCGACCGGGGTCGGGTAGAAGCTCGACGCATTGTTGATCAGCACGTCGAGGCGTCCGAATCTGGCGGTTGCGGTCGCCACCAGGGAATCGGGCGCATCCGCGTCCAGCAAATCGCAGGCGTAGGCATGCGCGGACCGCGGGCGCAGCGCGTTGAACTGCGCGGTCAGCGCTACCGCCTCCGCGGACGAGGAGCGATAATGAATCAGCACGTCGGCGCCGGCGGCGTGCAGGCGCCGCGCGATCGCGGCGCCGACCCGGCGCGCCCCGCCGGTGATCAGCACGACCCGGTCCTTCAAGTCCGAACTGTCATCATCCTTCGTCATGCAAATCTACGATACCGGAAGTTCCGGGCAGCGTGAACCTGAACCGGACGAGAACGAGAGCCGGCACGCCGCGCTCGTGCGCGATCACATCGCCGCCGAGATCGAGCGGGCGGACGGATGGATCAGCTTCGACCGCTACATGGATCTGGCGCTTTACGCGCCGGGCCTCGGCTACTATAGCGCCGGTGCGCGCAAGCTCGGCGCGGGCGGTGACTTCGCGACCGCACCGGAGATCTCGGCGCTCTTCGGCGCCTGCGTCGCGCGGCAATGCGCGGAAATACTCGCGGCGCTGGACGAGGGGTCGATCCTGGAAATCGGCGCCGGCAGCGGCTGCCTGGCGGGCGACGTCCTGCTCGGCCTGGAAAGAGCCGGGCGCCTGCCGCGCCGCTACGCGATCCTGGAGGTGAGCGCCGACCTGCGGGCGCGCCAGCAGGCGCATCTCGGCCGCTGCGTGCCGCATCTGGCTTCGCGCATCGAGTGGATCGACTCCCCGCCGGCGCGGCGCTTCGACGGCGTGATCCTCGCGAACGAGGTGCTCGATGCCCTGCCGGTGACGCGCTTCCTTTGGAGCGGCGGGACCTGGATGGAGATCGGTGTCGGGACGGGGAGCGGCGGCTTCTTTTCGGTGCCCCGGCCCGCAAGCCCGGCGATGGGGGCGCAATGCGAACTGCTTCGCGCCGGCGCCGGCTGGCCGGACGGCTATGAATCCGAGTATTGCCCGCGCCTCGCGCCGTGGACGCTGGCGGTGACGGGCGCCCTCGGCGCCGGCGCGGTGTTGTGGTTCGATTACGGGCTGCCGCGGGCGCAGTATTACCTGCCGGAACGCGACCGCGGCACGTTGTTGTGCCATTACCGGCAGCGGGTGGTCGAGGATCCGTTCCTGCGCCCGGGACTGCAGGACATCACGGCATGGGTCGACTTCACCGCGCTCGCGGAAGCGGGCGCCGGTGCGGGTTTCGAGGTCTCCGGCTACACCACTCAGGCCTATTTTCTCGCGGGCACGCGCGTCGACGAGGAAATGCGATCACTGGCGGGTTCCGATCTGAATCGAGGCGCGCGTCTCGCCAACGAGGCGCGGCGCCTGATGATGCCGGGCGAGATGGGTGAACGCTTCAAGGCGATGGCGTGGACGCGCAGCCTGGATCCGCCGCTTGTCGGCTTTGCGCTGCGCGATCTGCGCCATACGTTGTGAGCACGCCGGCGACGGCCGCCGAGCGGTGCCGCCTCACGAGCGCGGCGATCTCCGCGCCCTGCCGCCCCTCGAGATCCAGGGCGCCGGGTTTCACCGCGGCGGCGGCATCCCGGGCGCGGCGAAAGAACTCGCGCTGCGGGTAGGGGCGCGCATCGAAGCCGGTGCGGCCGCGCGAATCCGCCTCGCAGGCGATCAGGGCATCGTCGAAGCGATCCGGTCTGCGGATGCCGTCGGCCTTTTCGATGACCGCGAGCACCGTTTCCGCCCGCAGTTCGAACGCACGGTGAACGAGACCGTGCCAGCGCGCGACGATGATCGCGAGGTCGCGGTATTCGACCGGTATGCGCAGACGCGCGGCCATCGAGGCGACGGCCTGCACGCCGCGTTCCTCGTGACCATGATGGCGCGGCCACGCGGAGCGCGGCGTCGAGCCCTTGCCGAGGTCGTGCACGAGCGCCGCGAAGCGGACACGCGGGTCGGCGCTCAAGCGCGCCGCCTGATCGAGCACCATCATCGTATGGACGCCGGTGTCGATTTCCGGGTGCCACAACGGCGGCTGCGGCACCCCGAACAGGGCGTCGATTTCCGGGAAGACCGCGCGCAGCGCGCCGCAGTCGCGCAGCACCTCGAAATACGCCGACGCGGCCGGCTCGCGCAGGGCCTTTGCGGTCTCCTGCCAGACGCGCTCGGAGACCAGCGCGTCGACTTCGCCGCGATCGACGATCGCGCGCATCAACGCGCCCGTTTCCGGCGCCACCCGGAACCCGAGCGGCGCGAAGCGGGCCGCGAATCTTGCGACGCGCAGCACGCGCACCGGGTCCTCGACGAAGGATGCGGAGACGTGGCGCAGGATCCGCGCGTCGATGTCGCGACGTCCTCCGTACGGGTCGATCAGCGTGCCGTCCGCGGCGCGGGCGATCGCGTTGATGGTCAGGTCGCGGCGCTGCAGGTCCTCCTCGAGCGTGACGCCCGGGTCGAACCGAAATTCGAAGCCGTGGTATCCGGGCGCGACCTTGCGTTCGAGCCGCGCGAGCGCGTATTCCTCGTGGGATTGCGGGTGCAGGAAAACCGGGAAATCGCGTCCCACTTCGCGGTAGCCCAGCCGCAGCAGCTCCTCCCTGGAGCCGCCGACGACGACCCAGTCGCGCTCGCGCTCGGGCAGCCCGAGAAGCGCGTCCCGGACCGCACCGCCGACCAGATACACTTGCATGCATGAATATTAGCAGCATCCGCCGGGTGCTCCGCACCGCGACGTCGATCGTCCTGATCGGCTCCTCGGTGAGCGGCTGCTACGAGCTGCAGGCCGCCGCCGGCCAGGCGGCATTGATGTGGCGGCGCGAGCCGATCGGGCGGGTGATCGCGGACCCGCGCACGCCGCCGGAGCTGCGCCGCGCGCTGCACGGCGTCACCGAGATACGCGATTTCGCGACCCGGCGGCTCGACCTGCCCGACAACGGCAGCTACCGCAGTTATGCGCGGCTCGACGGGCGGTTCGTCGTGTGGAACGTCGTCGCCGCGCCGGAATTCTCGCTGTCGCCAAAACAATGGTGCTATCCATTCGTCGGGTGTCTGGCCTACCGGGGCTATTTCGCGGAGCGCGCGGCGGCGCGATACGCCGCGCGACTGCGCAGCCGCGGTTTCGACGTTTCCGTCCAGGGGATCGCCGCCTATTCGACCTTGGGCCATTTCGACGACCCGGTGCTGAGCTCCATGATGGGCTGGAGCGACGTGGAGCTCGCGTCGATCATTTTCCACGAGCTGACCCACCAGAAGATTTTCGTCGCCGATGACACCCCTTTCGACGAGGGGCTCGCCACCTTTGTCGAGCGGGAAGGCGTGCGCCGCTGGCTCGTCTCGCAGGGTCGGGGGGCCGAGCTCGCGCGTTACGCGCCGACCCAGCGCAGGGCCCGGGCGGTGACGAGGCTCCTCGACGGGGCGCGCGCCGACCTGCGGACGCTGTACGCGCAGCCGTTGCCGCCCGCCGCGATGCGCGCGGCGAAACGCGCCCGGTTCGCCGCGCTCGGCGCGGCGTATCGCGCGTTGTCGGCCGGATGGGGCGACGACGCGCCGTACAAAACCTGGTTCGCCAGGCCCCTGAACAACGCGGACCTGGCGTCGGTCGCGACCTATGAGCGCTGCGTGCCGGGATTCGCGCGGGAATTCGCGCTCGCCGGCCGAAATTTTCCGGAGTTCTTCCGGAGGATTCGAAAAATCGCGGCGCAGGGCCGCGGCGCGCGCGACGCCGCCGTTTGCGGTGCCGCTTAGGTCCTAGCGGCCCGCCCGGCGCCGGCCCGCGACCGCGCGCAGGCGGCTGAGCCGCGCGTTGTCCTCGGTCGACCCCAGAAACTGGCGCGCGGCCCCCTCCATGGACTGCGGCTTGATGCCGAGCCGCGCGAACCCGTCCTCGCGGCACACGCTGTCCACGGTCAGCGAACGATAGTTGTCGGTTGAAAACGGCCGGCCGGGCACGAAGTCCATCATCAGCGCCTGCAGGCGCGCGGCGAACCGCGGCAGACCGATGATCCAGCGGCGCTGTCCGGTGGTCGCGGCGACGAAGGCGACGATTTCCCTCAGCGTGTAAATCCGGGAACCGCCGAGCTCCAGCACCGCGCCGACCGGCGCGCGCCGCTCGACCCCGCGCTGCAGGGCGTCGACGACGTCATCGACGTGCACCGGTTGCAGCCGGGCATCCGGCATCGCGAGCGGAAAGATCACGGGCAGCGCGGCGAGCAGCGCCGCGAACCGGTTCAAGAAGGAATCGCCGGGACCGAATATCACCGAGGGCCGGTAGATCGTCCAGGCGATGCCGGCACCCTCTTCGCGCACGATCCGCTCGGCCTCGGCCTTCGACCGCAGATAATGGCTCGGCGCGTCGGCCGCGGCGCCGAGCGAAGAGACCTGCAGGAAACGACCGACTCCGGCCGAACGCGCCGCCCGGATCGCGCCCTGGGTGAGACGGACGTGCGCGCGCCGGAACCCGCCGCCGCCGAAGCCGCTCTCGTTGAGAATGCCGACCAGGTTGACGACGACGTCGTGACCGCGAAAGTTCTCGGCGAGCTGGGCTTCGTCGTACACGTCGCAGTTGCGCAGGATCAGCCCGGGAACCACGCGCAGATCCTTGTGCATTTCGCGATCGCGCGTCAGCACGACCACCCTATGCCCGGCCTTCACCAGCCTGGCCGCGAGCCGCGAGCCGACGAAGCCCGTACCACCCAATATGCAGACGGATGCGGAAGCCATGATCTCAGTGAATCGGGATGAGGAGCGTCGATGCGCCGCGCCGCACCTTCAGCATCAGGAAATTCGCGCCCTTGGCCATTGCGCGCAGCGCCTTGGTGTTGGCGAGCGGGTTGCGGCCGACGCCGATGATCATGTCGTTCGGCCGCAGCCCCGATTGCGCGGCGGTGCTGCCTTCCTGGATCGCCTTGACCAAAATCCCCCCGCCGCCGGGCGCATCGGCGAGTTCCGCGCCGTCCAGCGCCTTGTTGATGATCCCGGCGTTGGCCATGTCGGCGTCGGCCGGTTCCGCGATCCTGGCGGTCAGGTGCCGCGCCTTGCCGTCACGCAGGAAGCCGATGCGGATGCTCGAGCCGACGCGCAACATGCCGATCGCGTTGCGCAATTCGCCGGCGCTCTTCATCGGCATGTCGTTGAGGGACGTGATGATGTCGCCGGTCTTGATGCCGGCCTGGTCGGCCGCCGAGCCCTGGATGACGCCCGCGACCAGGGCGCCGCTGACCTCGTGCAGGCCGAATTCCTTGGCGATGTCGGGCGTCACGTCGTAGATGTTGACCCCGAGGACGCCGCGCTTGACCTCGCCGTACCGGATCAGCTGCGCCATCACGTTCTTGACCATGTTGACCGGAATGGCGAAGCCGATGCCGATGTTTCCGCCGCTTCGCGACAGGATCGCCGAGTTGATGCCGACGAGCTCCCCGCGCAGGTTCACCAGCGCGCCGCCGGAGTTGCCGGGGTTGATCGACGCGTCGGTTTGGATGAAGTCCTCATAACCTTCCGGATTGATGCCGGACCGGCCCAGCGCGCTGACGATTCCGGAGGTGACCGTATGCTGCAGTCCGAAGGGATTGCCGATCGCGAGCACATAGTCGCCGACCTGGAGCCGGGACGAGTCCCCCAGCGGCATCGCGACCAAGTCCGGCTCCTTCACCTGCAGCAGGGCGATGTCGGAACCCTCGTCCGTTCCCACGACCTTGGCGCCGAAGCTGCGGTTGTCGAGCAGGGTGACCGTGATCTCGCTCGCGTTCTCGACGACGTGGTAGTTGGTGACGATATAGCCTTTCTTGGCGTCGATGATGACGCCGGACCCGGCGCTCTGGAATTGGCGCTGCCGCGGCTGCGCATTCGGCGGGGCATCGAAGAAGCGGCGAAAGAACGGGTCGTCGAGCAGCGGATTGCGCTGTCCGGCGCTTTCCTTGATGGTGCCGCGCGTTGCGATGTTGACGACCGCCGCGGACACGCGCTTGACGATCGGTGCGAGCGAGGGCATCGGCGCCGCGTCCAGCGCGGCGGAGGCGGCATGGGCCGCGGCCGGATGGGAGATGGACAGGGCGAAGAACGCCACCAGGAGCGGGGCCGCCAGCTTGAAACGACGCATCATTCGCAATCCACTCCGTATGGCATGACGCGGTCGCCCGTCGTCCCACCCTCGCGTTCAAACGCCTTGTTGTTGCCCGAAACCTAAGGTCCCGGACGCAGGCGTCCGGGACCCGACGACCCCGCCGCGGGGAATTGCGATCTTACACGAGCGCCGGGTGGCGGGCGCTCCCGCCCCCCCTCAGGCCGCTTCGACGGTTATACGCTGGGGCTGCACTTGGGCGAGCTTCGGGATCGTGATTTCCAGCACCCCGTTCGCCGCCCTGGCCTTGATGCCCTGCGCATCAGAGGTCTCGGGCAGGCTGAAACGCCGCTCGAACTCGCCCTTGATGCGTTCGACGCGCCGGTACCCGGCGGCATTTTCGCGCACCGATTCGCCGCGGCGCCCGCGGATCGTCAGGACGCCCTGCTCGGACGTGATCTCGACCTCTTTCGGATCGACTCCCGGCAGGTCGACGGTGACAAGGTAGCGGTTCGGCTCTTCGTGGATGTCCACCGGCGGGAGCCAGGCGCCCGAATCGGCGGCGGTCGCGATCGGTGCGCCGAACAATTGGTCGATGTCCTTTTGCAGGCGGTTGACCAAAGCCCATGGTTCGTAACGTACGACGGTCATGATTGCTGCCTCCTGAATGGATTGAAGTGACGTCTCCAAAGGTAGGGACGAGGGGGTGAATTTCAACGCGGGCAGGCGCGATGCCTGGCAGGATCGGCGCCCGGTGGAAACACTACATCTTGCGATCGCGCTCCAAACCGCTTGACCGCGGCAGTCAAAAATGCAATTAGGGAAATTCTCGGATATTTTTTCTAATACATTGATATATAAGATAAAAAAATACTAAAAAAAGTCCTGGATTAAGTCTTGACGTCCATCCCGGCGGAGACTTACCCTTCAAGCCCAATCACAAGATCTAGTGGTCGGCTGGTTCGCCCGGTACACGGGGATGATTTGGCATTTGTGTTTCCGGGTCGGCTCGATAACTATCCGCAGGAGCAGCAGTCACGCTCATGAATACCGTGGTCAATATTCAACCCAAAGACGTAGACAGCATTCCGTTCCAGGAGGCATCCCTCGACATCTGGGACAAGAAGTACCGCCTCGCCGACAAGGACGGGGTGCCGATCGATGCATCGATGGATGACACGTACAAGCGCGTGGCGCGGGCCCTGGCGGACGTGGAGCCCGAGGAGTCGCGCGGCGAATGGTACGAGTCCTTTCTTTGGGCGCTGCGTCACGGCGCCATTCCGGCCGGACGCGTGACGTCGAACGCCGGCTCGCTCGAGCACAAGCCGGCGACGTCCACGATCAATTGCACCGTCTCCGGAACGATCCGCGATTCGATGGACGACATCCTGAACAAGGTCCACGAAGCCGGCCTGACATTGAAGGCGGGCTGCGGGATCGGCTACGAATTCTCGACGCTGCGGCCGCGCGGCGCATACGTCTCGGGCGCCGGCGCCTACACGTCCGGGCCTTTGTCGTTCATGGACATCTACGACAAGATGTGTTTCACGGTGTCGTCCGCCGGAGGACGCCGCGGCGCCCAGATGGGCACGTTCGACATCGGCCACCCGGACGTGCTCGAGTTCATCCGGGCGAAGCGGGAAAACGGCCGCTTGCGGCAATTCAACCTGTCGCTGCTGATCACCGACGAGTTCATGAAGGCGGTCAAGAGCGACGGCGACTGGAAACTGGCCTTCCCGCTGAGCGAGCGCGAGTATGAGGCGGAGCGGCCGGACCTCGCGGATCCTTCCAAGTTCGTCTGGCGCGAATGGCCCTATGTCGGCGCCTATGTCGCGAACGATGAAGGTTTGGTGGCGTGCAAGGTCTACAAGACGCTGCCGGCCCGGCGCGTCTGGGACCTGATCATGTCGTCGACCTACGATTTCGCCGAGCCCGGATTCATCCTCGTGGACCGGGTCAATGAAATGAACAACAACTGGTGGACGGAAAACATCCGCGCCACCAACCCCTGCGGCGAGCAGCCCCTGCCTCCGTACGGATCGTGCCTGCTGGGCTCGGTCAACCTGACCAAATTCGTCGTGGAGCCGTTCACGGAAGATGCGCGTTTCGATTGGGACACCTATAGGCGGGTCGTCAAGGTGTTCACGCGCATGCTGGACAACGTCGTCGAAATCAACGGGCTGCCGCTCGCGCCGCAACGCGACGAGATTCTGAGCAAGCGGCGTCACGGGATGGGTTTCCTCGGGCTGGGCTCGGCGATCACGATGCTCTGCATGAAATACGGGTCGCGCAAATCGGTCGCCTTCACGCAGAACGTCGCGCGCGAGATGGCGGTGGCGGGCTGGGAGGCGGCGCTGGAACTGGCGCGGGAAAAAGGTCCGGCGCCGATCATGACCGAGGAATTCACGGTCACGCCGGAGATGCTGCGCAAACGTCCGGAGATGGTTCGCGACGGGTGGCGCGCCGGTGCGCGCGTGCCGGGCAGGGTGCTGCATGCGCGTTATAGCCGCTACATGCAGCGGATCGCGGAGGCTTCCCCCGAATTGGTCGACGAACTCGCGGAGGTCGGCGCGCGCTTCACCCATCACACGTCGATCGCGCCGACCGGCACGATCTCCCTGTCGCTCGCCAACAACGCGTCGAACGGCATCGAACCGTCGTTTGCCCACCACTATTTCCGCAACGTGATCCGCCCCGGAAAGAAGTCGAAGGAGAAGGTCGACGTGTTCTCGTTCGAACTGCTCGCCTATCGCGAGCTCGTGAACCCGCGGGCGATGCCCGGCTCGACGAGCCCGGCCGAGAAGCTGCCCGAGTATTTCCTGTCGGCGGACGACATCGGTCCGCGCGAGCACGTCGACATCCAGGCGGCCGCCCAGATCTGGGTCGATTCGTCGATCTCGAAGACCGCCAACGTGCCGACGGATTACAAGTACGAGGATTTCAAGGACATCTACCTGTACGCCCATGCGCAGGGACTCAAGGGCTGCACCACGTTCCGCTTCAATCCGGAGGCGTTCCAGGGCGTGCTGGTCAAGGAGGAGGACTTGAAGAACACGACCTACGTGTTCACCCTGGAGGACGGCAGGGAGGTCGAAGCGCGGGGCGACGAGGAGATCGAATACGACGGTGAGATGCACACCGCGGCCAACCTCTTCGACGCCCTCAAAGAGGGCTATTACGGGAAATTTTGAGATGGCGCACATAAAAATCGAAAAGAAGATCACGAAGTACCGCGTGCGCAAGCCCGAGCCGGCGGAAGGCCAGAAGGCGCCGTCCAAGGAGGCTGCGAAGCCGCAGGACAACGTCATCTGGATGCACGAAAAGCTGGAGCGTCCCGAAGTCCTGATCGGTTCCACGTACAAGATCAAGACGCCGGTGTCGGATCACGCGATGT
>JBBISV010000052.1:0-11324 GCA_037441085.1 Gammaproteobacteria bacterium
CGCGAGCAGCGCGGCGCGCATCATCCAGCGCGGCCCGCCGCCGGCCGCGGCGGCCGCCCCGGGCGATTCGGCCGGCATCGCGGCCCGGCGTGCGGCTACGATGTGTTCGGCGGCCTGCGTCACCGCGTGCTCGATGCTCGCATGGGCCTGTGTGGGTTCGATCGGAGTCGGCAGCAGCGCGAACACCGGCAGCCCCTTCAGTGCCGCAGCAAAACGGGCCTGCGCCGCCGCGGGCGCAAAGACCAGGATCACCGCATGCGGCGCGTGCGATTGCGCTTGCCTGATCGCGGCGACGGCGGCGTCCGGCTGCTGGGCGTCGAGGACCAGCAACTGGGCGCGGCGCCGGTTCGTCAGGCCGTCGAGCGCCGCCTCGATCGACTCGACCGGCCGCACCGCGGCGAGGCCGCCGACGGGCTGGGACAGTTCGAGCAGGAAGTCATCGGAGCCGGTGACCACCGTCAGATCGGCGGCCGGATGCGGATCGGAGCCGCGGGTCGGCGCGGAGCCGGCCGTCACGGTGTCCGATGGTTTCGTCGCGGACGAGGCTCTGTGGATCACCGATGCACGCTCCAGGAAGAAGAAGAGGCAGGGACCCCCTCTCGCGAAGCATAGACAGCGACCATCCAGGCGCCGTGAGGCAGTTCACATTCCGGCATCGGCGCGAGCGAGGCCGTCGTGCAAAAACGCCCAATTTCAGGCGGCGGTCACCTCGATGCCGAGCACGTCGAGCTGAAAGCTGCCGTCCGCCTCGATCGCGAAGTGGCGGCGGACCTCGGACGGAGCCGACGCCTGCAGGCTCGCGATGGCCTGCGCGTGCAACGCGTCGGTGTGGGTGCGGGCGAGCCAGCTCGCGAACTCCATGCGCAGGCGCCACGTGCGCAGCGTCGGCGAGCGAAAGCCCGCGCGCTCGAGCGCGCCCAGCCACTGGCCGGCGCTTTGATTGCGCACGTGCGAGCCGTCGCGCAGCAATTCGAGGGCCTGAAGGTAGGTGTCGAGCAGCGGCGCGCCCGGCGCGTACACGTCGATGAACGCCGCGGTCGCGCCCGTGCGCAGCACGCGGCGCGCCTCGCGCAGGCCGCCGTCGAAATCGCTCCAGTGGTGCGCCGAGAAACGGCACGCGAGGAAATCGAACCCACCGTCGGCGAAGGGCATCGACTGGGCCGCAGCCGGCACCGTGGCGATGTTCGCGAGACCCCGGGCGCCGGCATTCGCGCGCACCGCGCCGAGCATCTGCTCGGAGATGTCGCAGGCCGTCACCGCCTGCGCATGCGGGGCCATCAGATAGGCGACGTGACCGCCGCCGCAGCCGAGGTCGAGCGCCTGCGCGGGTTTCAGCCTCGCCACCAAGGCCTCGAGCGCGTCGAGGTCCGCGCCGCGCGCGTGTACGGTGCTGTCGACGTAGGCGTGCGCCACGGCGCCGAAGCGCTCCGCAACCAGGTCAGAATGAGATTGCGACACGCGAAGCTCCGATGAACGGCGATTGCCCGGGATGAATTTCAGTATAGCTTATAGTCGTGATTCGACGTCCCGGTGGCATGAATAGAGGAGCACGCAGATGGCACAGGCGCTTTCCGAGACCGCGCTGGAGCAGCTTTTTCGCAGCGCGAGAACCTACAACGGCTGGACCGACGAACCGGTCGCGGAGGACAGCGTGCGCACGCTCTATGATTTGTTGAAATGGGGGCCGACGTCGGCCAACACCTGTCCGGCGCGCTTCGTCTGGGTACGCAGCGCCCTGGGCAAGGCGCGCCTCGCCGCGCTGGCGATGGAAGGCAATCGCGCGAAGATTCTCGCCGCCCCGCTGACGGTGATCGTCGGTCATGATCTCGACTTCGCCGACGCGCTGCCGAAACTGTCACCCGCGCGCGCCGAGGCGGTGCGGAAGTGGTTCGTCGACCCCGAGGTTGCGGCCGTGACCGCGATGCGCAACGGCACCCTGCAGGGGGGCTATCTCATCCTGGCCGCGCGCGCGCTCGGACTCGATTGCGGGCCCATGTCGGGATTCGACAATGCGGCCGTCGACCGCGCGTTCTTCGCCGACACGCGCATACGCTCCAATTTCATCTGCAGCCTGGGCCACGGGCGCGCGGAGTCGCTGCACCCGCGCGCTCCGCGCTTGAGCTTCGAGGAAGCCGGCCGCTTCGCCTGACGGCCGTCGCCGGTATAACAATGATTCCTATTATATCGCCCAATAGGGCGATTAATGGCATATATTGGTTAATAATCGTCAGTTAAGACGAATTGTATCTATGAACATTATGATGGTAATATTCGGCTCATCGGGCGAATAATTGATGATTTACCTTGTAAATCGCCTCAAAAGACGAATTATGAAAATAACCAGCGAGTTGACGGATGCCGCAGTGCTGCGGGAGATCGGCGAGCGCCTGGAACGCCGCCGAATCGACGTCGGCTTGACGCAAGCGCGGCTTGCCGAGGAGGCGGGCGTCTCCAAGCGAACCGTCGAGCGGATCGCGGCGGGGCACAGTACGGATTTCGTGCTGTTGCTGCGCGTGCTGCGGGTGCTGAAGCTCGACGAGGCGCTGGACCAGTTGGTGCCCGACCTGCCGCAAAGCCCGTTGGTGCTGCTCGGCAGTCACGGCCGCGCGCGCCAACGTGTCGGGCGCGCGCGCGGCCGCCCAGCGACGCCCGGCGTTGCCGCTTCCGGGCCGACCGGGCCGTGGAAGTGGCGGGAGTAGTGCGTGGCGAGCGTGGCGAGCGTCGCGGAAGTGCGGCTGTGGGGACGCAGAATCGGCGCCGTCTCCCTGGTCGAGGGCGCGCACAGCGCGAGCTTTCAATATGATCCGGCGTTCCTCGCGAGCGGCATCGAACTGTCGCCGATCACGATGCCGCTGGCGCCGCGGGTGTACCAGTTCCCGTTCCTGCCGCCGCGGTCGTTTCACGGCCTGCCCGGACTGCTCGCCGATTCGCTGCCGGATCGCTTCGGCAACGCGCTGATCGATGCGTGGCTCGCCGCGCAGGGCAGAAGGCCCGAGTCCTTCAACGCCGTCGAACGCCTGTGTTACACGGGGACCCGCGGCATGGGTGCCTTGGAGTACGCACCGGCGACGGGACCGCCGCTGCGGCGGTCGGCGAGGCTGCGAGTCGACGAGTTGGTGCGGCTCGCTTCGCAGGTGCTCACGCACCGCGCGTCGCTGGACGCATCGTTCGCCCCCGCGAGGCGGCACGACGGGCTGCGGGAGTTGTTGCGGGTGGGCACATCCGCCGGCGGCGCGCGCGCGAAAGCCATCGTGGCCTGGAACCCGGAAACGAACGAGGTGCGCTCGGGCCAGGTCAAGGCGCCGGCCGGCTTCGGCTACTGGCTGCTCAAGTTCGACGGTGTCAGCGCGAACAAGGACAAGGAACTCGAGGACCCGAAGGGCTACACCGCGATCGAATACGCCTACGCGCTGATGGCCGCCGCCGCCGGCATCGAGATGTCCGAGTGCCGCCTGCTGGAGGAGAACGGTCGGCGCCATTTCATGGCGCGGCGATTCGACCGCCTGGGCGACGGCGGCAAGCTGCACATGCAGTCGCTGGCGGCGCTCGCTCACTTCGATTTCAACGCCGCCGGCGCCCATTCCTACGAACAGGCCTTCGATGTCATCAAACGGCTGAAACTCCCGATGAGCGCCCGCGAACAACAGTTCCGGCGGATGTGCTTCAACGTGGTCGCCCGCAATCAGGACGATCACGTGAAGAACATCGCGTTCCTGATGGACAAGTCCGGCGCCTGGGCGCTCGCTCCCGCCTTCGACGTCACCTATGCCTACAATCCGGCGGGCCTGTGGACGAACCGTCATCAGATGACGATCAACGGCAAGGCCGATGACTTTACCGTCGCGGATTTCAGGGCGGTCGGGCAGGCGGCCGGCCTGAAGCGCGGCAGATCGGAGAGCATTCTCGCCGAGGTCATCGACACGGTGAGGGGCTGGCCGCGCCACGCCGACGCCGCGGGCGTGCGCCGTTCGCAGCGTGATCAGATCAGCCGCAGCCTGCGGTTGAACTGGGACCGCCGCGGAATTCTGGCCGCGGCGCGCTGAGGCCGCGCCGCTCGCGCGGACGCCGGGTCAGGCGGCGTCGCGCATCTCGTGCAGGATGTGCAGCACGCGCGCATGTTCCGTCACGCTCAGCGTGTCCCGCGAATTCTCGTAATACGCGAGGGCGCCGGCCACGTCCGCGAACTGGCGCGCGCACTTCATGTCGCCGGTGTACTTGAGCCAGGCTTGCTCGAACTCGCCCGACGTGCGCCACGGCGGCAGCGTCGCGAGATAATTGCCGCCCTCCCCGAACTCATGGACCATGCGCACGAACTGCGGACGGGTCATCTGAAAAACGGCCGGCGGCTTTCCCTGGGGAACCAACACGACAATCATGTGCGTCATCTCCATTGAGCCGCCGCGAGTCGGTCTCGGGCGCGCACGCAAGCTTTTGTGATAAAAAAGTATCACGAAGTGGAGGGCCTTGCGCAACCCGGCAATCACGCCGCGCGTCACGAATTGCGGCGATAAATCCGTCGAAAATGCCCGAAAAACGCGCTTGGCGCCGCCAAGTGCGGCGGCGCCGCGCCGGCGGTCAGGGATTCGACTCGGGCTGGCACACCGGCCGAGATCCCGCGAACGAGGCCAAGATCGCGCGCAGCAGGGCGGCGTCCGGATGCGATGAAGCCCGCCGGTCGATCTGTGCGATCGCGAGCGCCGCCGCCATTGCGAGATCCGCCTCCGGCGGGACGGACCGGAACCATTGCGCGAAGACGTCGATCGGGGATGGCAGCGGCGCGGCGGCGGCGCGGGATCGCGCCTCCGTTGCGCGCCGAAAGGGGATCACGTTGGTGGGGCGATCGTGATTCATGGCGCGCTCCCTGAGGCCACGCCGCGCAACGGCCGCGCGCCGGTCAGTTTCAATCGCGCTTCGAGCCATGCGCTGTACCAATCGACGAACTGGATGACGCCGCCCTCGTCGCGCCCGCTGTACGGGCCGGGTTCGTACGCCGGCGACAGGATCCCGCGCGCGTTTTCTTCGACGACGCGTCGATCCTGGTCGTTCGTCTTGGTCCAGACGTCGATCAACGCGGCGAGGTCGTAGTCCCGGCCCTCGACGGCATCGCGGTGCACGAGCCACTTGGTCGTCACCGCGGTCTCGGTTGCGCTCTGCGGCAAAACGCGGAAGGTGACCGCGTGATCGCCGAGCACGTGGTTCCACGTGGTCGGGTAATGGTAGAGCAGCAACGCGCCGATCGGTTCCGTCGTGGCGGTGTCGGAGAGGGCGCGTCCCACGGCCGCCTGACCGGAAAGCGTGTAGCTGCGGGCATCGCCGAGCAGCGGCGTGCGCGTGACGCGGTATTGACCGGCCGGATCGATCCGAAACCGCGACGGCAGTCCGGCCGACTCGCATCTCGCCCAGTGAGCGACGATCGCCGGATCCGATTCGGCGCCTTCGATCCCGGTCACCGTCGGCGCTTCGGGGAAGGCCTTGCACAATTCCGGATGGTTCACGCGGCAGTGATAACACTCGCGGTTGTTTTCCCAGACGAGTTTCCAGTTGGCCCTTTCGATGATCGTCGACTCGAACGCCACCCGCGCCTCCGACAATCGATGGGGCGCGAAGTACGGCTCCATCATGCCGCGGAAAGCCGCGAAGTTCGGCGGTTCGGCCGCCACGCAGATGAACACATAGCCGGCCACGCTCTCGCAGGCCACCGGCTTGAGACCGTGGTCGGCCTTGTCGAAATCCTCGCCCATGTTGCGCGCCGCGAGCAGCCTGCCGTCCAGGTCGTAGGTCCACTGATGATACGGACAGGTGAGCCGGGAACTGACACCATGCTCGGCGCTGCACACCCGGCTGCCGCGGTGACGACAGGAGTTGTGCAGCGCCCGAATCCGGCCGTCGCGGCCGCGCACGACGATCACGGAGTACGCGCCGAGCTGCACCGTGAGGTAGGCGCCCGGCTCCGCCAGTTCGCAGTCGTGACCGACGAAAACCCAGTCGCGGTACCAGATCAGGTCGAGGTCGGCCTGGAAGAAGTCCGGGTCGGTATAAAAAGGGCGCTCGAGGGGGTATCCATGGCGCCGGCGCCGGAGCAGTTCGGCAATCGTGTTCTTTACGTCCATCATCCGTCCTTCCGCCCGCCGCGGTCAGCTTGGTTGTCGATCACCGAGGCTGGTTTCCGGGCTCCGAAGCCGTCCCTGTGAGGACCGTCCCGACGCCTTCCCGGGTTCATCACCCAGTGGCTTTCGTCGAGACTCCATGGCTTCGCTACCGTTGCGGGGGCAGCGCCGGATTCTCACCGGCTTCCCAATCATCCGCTGCGACTCGCATCGAAGCGGCACCCTGGCACGAGGATCAAACCATGTCCGGCGTAGTGACGCGATTGCCGGCGCGACGTCCGGGATAATAAAAGCGACGAGCCTGGTGTCGGCGCAGCAGAGCGGATTGGCATCGCGCTAGGGAAGCGCCGCCATTCGGTCGATACTACGGCTGCCGAAGCGCGCAAATTGCCGCCCGCCTCAGGAAGGATCTCCGTCATGAACAGTCTCGCAGCACCGAGCCCTGTCCCGTCCCCGCCGGATGCGACGATCGAAATGGGGCGCGACGCACTCGGCAGCCTCGATCTGACCACGGGCCGCGAGTGGCTGTGCACCAACGGCATCGGCGGATTCGCCGCCGGCACGCTCGGCCTGATGAACACCCGGCGCTACCATGGCCTGCTGTTCGCGACGATGCGCCCGCCGGTCGAACGGGTGGCGCTGGTCGCGAAGCTCGACGTCACGGCGCGCTATCACGGCACCGACTGGCGGCTGGCGACGAACGAATTCGCCGACGGCACGATAGCCCCGCAGGGTTTCCGGCATCTGGAGTCGTTCCGTCTCGAGGGCTCGATACCCGTGTGGACCTGGCTGCTCGCCGATGCACGCATCGAGCAGCGCATCTGGATGCGCCAGGGCGAGAACACGACCTACGTGCAGTTCACGCGCATCGGCGGGACGCAGGATCTCCGCCTGTCCGTCGATCCCTTGTGCACCTATCGCGACTACCACCAGCAGATGCGCGGCGCACAACCGTTCCGCGTCGAGGCGGTGCCGGCGGGGATCGAGATAAAGGCGCATCCGGACGCGAGGCCGTACCGCGTGCTGTGTCCCGGTGCGCAGGTGCGCGCCGAGCCGCTGTGGTATTGGAATTTCAAGCATCGCGAGGAGACCGCCCGCGGACTCGACGACCTCGAGGACTTGTTGCGCCCGGCGAGATTCGAGTTCGACCTCGCCTCCGGGCAGGCCGTCACGGTGATCCTGACCGCCGAAGCGCAGGAGCCGATGCCGGCGGCGGCCGCGATCGCCGCGGAATCGGCCCGCCACGACGACGTCGCCGGGTGTTTCCGCAGCGCGTGCCGGCAGGCGCTGCCGGGCGTCGATCCGGAGCCGCTCGTGCGGCTCGCGCTGGCGGCCGACCAGTTCTTGGTCGAGCGGCGCGACGCGACGGGGCGGAGCGTCGGCAGGACCGTGATCGCCGGCTATCCCTGGTTCGGCGATTGGGGGCGCGACACGATGATCGCGCTGCCGGGACTGACGCTCGTCACGGGGCGCAGCGCCGTCGCCGCGAGCGTGCTGCGCCTATTCTCGACGTTCGTCAGCCAGGGCATGTTGCCGAACCGCTTTCCGGATGCCGGCGAGGCGCCTGAATACAACACCGTGGATGCCAGCCTGTGGTACTTCGTCGCCGTGCATGAGTACTTGCGCGCGACGCAGGACCGCGCGTTCGCCGCCGAGATCTATCCGATCCTCGCGGACATGCTCGACTGGCATGTCCGCGGCACGCGCTTCGGCATCGGCGTGGATCCCGCCGATGGACTGCTGCGGGCCGGAGAGGAGGGCGTGCAGCTGACCTGGATGGACGCAAAGGTCGGCGACCGCGTGATCACGCCGCGCACGGGCAAGCCGGTGGAGGTCAACGCGCTCTGGTACAACGCGGTGTGCGTGCTGCGCGATCTCGCGGCGCAACTCGATCGTTCACAGGATCAGGCCGTTCATGCGCGGCGCGCCGCCGAAATCGAGGCGAGCTTCGCCGCGGCGTTTTGGTTCGACGCGGGCGGTCATCTCTACGATGTGGTCGACGGGCCCGAGGGGGCCGTGGATGCGGGCGGCCGCCGCCGCGACTCGAGCCTGCGTCCCAACCAGGTGTTCGCGCTGTCCCTGCCGTACGCTTTGTTGGGCGGCGCGCGCGCCCGGCGCGTGATCGACCTCTGCGCGGCGGAACTGTGGACGCCGCTGGGGCTGCGTTCGCTCGCGCCGGGCGACGGTCGGTATCAGGGGCGCTACGGCGGGGACGCCGCCGCGCGCGACGGGGCCTATCATCAGGGCACGGTCTGGGCCTGGCTCCTCGGTCCGTTCGCGACGGCGCATTACCGGCTGTATGCGGATCGCGGCGCCGCCCTCGGGTACCTGCGGGGCGTGGCTCCGCACCTGCGCGAGGCGTGCATCGGCCAGGTCAGCGAGATCGCGGACGGCGACCCGCCGTTCGCGCCGCGCGGCTGCTTCGCGCAAGCATGGAGCGTGGCCGAATTATTGAGGGCCTGGAAAGAAATCCAGGGGACGGAAAATCGCTAGGACCCGGGGACGCCGCCGGCTCGTGGAATGTTCAGAACACCCACAGCAGCGGCATCCACGCCGCCGCCAGCGTCGCGAGGAGGCCGAGGGCGACGCGGGTCCCGTACTGGCGTCCGCCGGCGACATAGGCCGCGACCAGTTTGGAACCGGTGTTCGCCGTAAAGGCCGCCAGGACCGGCAGCCGCGCGTCCGCGACGGGAATGGCGCCGCTCGCGGCGAGCGACAGCGTGGAGGCCGAAGCGGCGTGGACGTCGAACGCGCCCGCGACCGCTGCGGTCAGGCCCGCGGCGGTGACGCCGAAGTAGCGGCTCGCGAACGTGACCCCGGCGGTGATGCCGGTCAGGCTCGCGGCAAACCCCAACGCGTACAGCAAATTGAAGGCGCGACCCTTCGTCGGTTCGGCCGGCACCTCGTTGCGTTGCCGCCAAAGACCGAAGAAAGCCGCGGCGACGATGACGAGCAGCGCGAGGCCGAGCGATGGGGCCAGGCTCGAGAAAGCGCCGGGACACACGGCCAGCACGACCAGCATCAACAGCACCACGGTTGCGACGCTCGAGAACATGGCGCCGGCGACGCAGGCGGTGCGCATCGCCGGCTCCTGGCGCGCCCGCGCGCCGAGGGCGGCAATCGTGCTCGTGCTCGAGACGAATCCGGCGGCAAGTCCGGATACGGCGAGGCCGATCCGCGCGCCGACCGCGCGCAAGGCCACGTATCCGGTCGCCTGCAGCGCGATGAACAGCACTACCAGACTCCATAGCCGCCGCGGATTGGCGCCGACCAGCCAGGGCACCGATCGATCCGGAGTCAACGGCAGCAGGATCAGCGCCGCCGCCGCCAGGGTCAGTCCGTCCCGCAGCTCGCTCTCGGACAGCACCGCCACGGAAAATTGGTGCAGCGGGCGGCGACCGGCGAGCAAGATCGTGACGACCACGGCGCTGCCGGCCGCGGCGATCGGCTGGTCGATCGCCATCACGCCCAATAGGTAGGTCAACAGCAACGCGACGCCGGTCGTGACGCCGGGATCGGAACCGCGGCGGCGCCAATAGGCAACGACGGCCAACGCGCCGATCAGCAGCGCGCCGGCCGCGATCAGCCGCGGCTCCGCCAGCCCCTTGGCGACGGCGCCGGCGAGCGCGGTGAGCGCGAAGGTGCGGACTCCGCCGAGCGCGCGCTTCGGGCCGGTGCCCTTGCGCCGCTCGCGTTCGATGCCGATCAGCAGTCCGCTGCCGAGCGCGGCCGCAAATCCCAGCAGAGTCGCCTCGGAGATTATCATGGTCGCCGCCGAGTCCACCTGGAGTCCCCTTCAATGACCCGAGAGTCTACGCGAACCGTCTATCGACGGGAGGGTGGCGACACCCTGATCGAGATCCGGTTGCGCGAGCTGCGCCAGCTGTTTCATACCCTCGATCCCGCGCCGTTCCACGAGAAGGACCTGGACTCCGCCGCCGAGGAGTATCTGCTCGAGGCCTGCCGGGAAGCCGGCACCGCCAGGCCGGTTCGCCTGGTCGTGTATCTGCCGCCGTCGGAAGCGCAGAGCGAGGCCGCGCAGACCCTGGGCGACGCCGTGCACCACTATTTTCAGTATCGCGCGCAGCAGCTGCGTATCGACATCCTGCGCTTGTTGCATCAGGGGGCGATCAGCTTTCTGATCGGGTCGGGATTCCTCATCGCCTGTCTGTTGATGCGGCGCTGGTTGATCATGCAGCCGGCGTTCGCGGATCGTTCGATCGCCGGCGAAGGCCTGCTGATCCTCGGTTGGGTCGCGCTGTGGAGGCCGACGGAGGCGCTGCTTTATGACTGGTGGCCGCTCATGTCCCGGCGCGCACTGATCCGGCGACTCGCCTCGATCCCCGTGGAAGTGCGCGCCAGGCCCTGAGCGCGCCGCCGCGGGTCACTAAGTGGATTCACGAATGGCGCACCGGGATCGCGCATTTGAGACTAGGCTTTGCGCATTCGTCGGGCCGGCAGGCGCGCGGTGCGCCCAGATTCAAGGACAAGCCTGATCATGGACGCGGCCGTCTTTCACGCGCGCGGTGTCACCAAGGTCTACCGGTTGGGGGAGGTGGAGATTCTCGCGCTCCAAGCGGTCGATCTGGAACTGTATCCGCGCGAATTCCTGGTGCTGCTCGGTGCGTCCGGCAGCGGGAAGTCGACGCTGCTCAATATACTCGGGGGTCTCGATCGACCGACGAGCGGTCAGGTGATGTACCGCGACCACGACTTGACGACCGCGTCGGCCGCGGAGCTGACCCGGTATCGCCGCGAGCACGTGGGGTTCGTGTTCCAATTCTACAACCTCATTCCCAGCCTCACGGCGCTCGAGAACGTCACGCTCGTGACCGACATCGCGACCGACCCGCTCGATCCGATGGAGGCGCTGACCCGGGTCGGACTGGAGAATCGATGCCACCATTTCCCGTCGCAGTTGTCCGGCGGCGAGCAGCAGCGCGTCGCGATCGCGCGCGCGATCGCCAAGCGCCCCGACGTGCTGCTGTGTGATGAGCCCACCGGGGCGCTCGACTTTGCAACCGGGCGCCTGGTGCTCGAGGCCCTCGCGCGCGCGAACCAGGAGCTGGGGACGATCACCGCGGTCATCACGCACAATGTCGCCATCGCCGCGATGGCCGACCGGGTGATCCGGATCGGCAGCGGCCGAATCATCGAGACCACAAGCAACGCCGTGCGGGCGAAGCCCGCGGACCTGTCATGGTGACGACCCGTACC
>JBBISV010000052.1:11334-18599 GCA_037441085.1 Gammaproteobacteria bacterium
CGCCTGCGGCATCGCCGTGTTCGTCGGGATGTACAGCACCTATTATTCGCTGGTCGAGGCGCAAGGCCGATATTACGAGCGCTACCGGCTCGCCGACGTGTTCGCGCAGCTGAAGCGTGCGCCGCAGAGCCTTGCCGCCGAGATCGCGCGGATTCCGGGTGTGCGCCATGTCGACACCCGGGTGGTGCAGTTCGTGCAGCTCGACGTGCCCGGACTGGCGGAGCCCGCCACGGCGCGATTGGTGTCGATACCGGCCCAGGCCGGAAACGCGCTCGATGACCTTCACCTGATGCAAGGTCGCTACATCGACCCGGCCGCGAGCGATGAGGTGATCGCGAGCGAGACGTTCGCCCGTGCAAACGGTCTGCGGCCCGGCGATCGCGTGTCGGCGGTGCTGAACGGGAGGTGGCAGACGTTGCGTGTCGTCGGCACCGCGCTGTCGCCGGAATACGTATACGAAGTCGCGCCCGGGACCATCTTCCCGGACAACCGCCGCTACGGCGTCTTGTGGATGCGGCGCGAGCCGCTGGCCGCGGCCTTCAATCTGACCGGCGCGTTCGACGATGTCGCGCTGGCATTGGCGCCGGGGGCGTCGGAGGCGGACGTGATTGCGCGGCTCGACCGGATGCTCAGGCCCTATGGGGGGCTTGCCGCCTACGGCCGGTCCGAACAAACCTCCGCCCGATTTCTGAACGACGAGATCGCGGAAATTCGCGTGATGGCCTCGGTCATTCCGGCCCTGTTCCTCGGCGTCGCGGGCTTTCTGTTGTATGTCGTCCTGAGCCGGGTCGTCACGCTGCAACGCGCCGAGATCGGGCTGCTCAAGGCCTTCGGGTACACGGACGCTTCGGTGGGTGCGCATTATCTCGGCTTCGCCGCCGCGACCGCGCTGATCGGCGTCGCAGTCGGTCTGCCGTCGGGCATCGCGGTGGAGCGCGCCTTCGTCGGCATCTACCAGGATTACTTTCATTTCCCGAATCTCGACGCGCTGATTCCGCCGGACCTGCCGATGCTGATCGCCGCGCTGACCGCGGGCGTCGCCGCAATCGGCGCGCTGGCCGCGGTGCGGCGCGCGGTCGCGCTGCCGCCGGCGGAGGCCATGCGTCCGGAGCCACCGGCCAGGTTCCGCGCCGGTTGGATCGAACGTTTGGGTTTGGTTCGCTGGTTCGTGCCGGCGACGCGGATGGTGATCCGCAACGTGGCCCGACGACCGGTCAAGACGTCGTTGTCGGTGCTGACGATCGCGCTCGCGGTCGCGTTGATCGTCACCGGCCGGTTCGCGTTGGATGCGGTCGATGTCATGATGAAACTCCAGTTCGACGGCGTGCAGCGTGCCGAAGTCATGGCGAGCTTTCCCGAGGCGCGTGCCGGCGCGATCGTCGGTGAAGTCCGCCGTCTACCGGGCGTCACGCGGGCGGAAGGATTCCGCTCGGTGCCGGTGTGGCTCAAGTACGGCCATCGCCGGAAGCGCGTCGAACTGGTCGGGATCGCGGCCGACTCGGAGCTGCGGCGCGTCGTCGATTCCGACTTCCGGGTGGTGTCGCTGCCCAAATCGGGGCTGGTGCTGGGGGAAAGGCTCGCGCAGATCCTGGGAGTGCGCGTCGGCGATCTCCTGACGGTCGAGGTCCTGGAAGGGGCGCGGCGGACCAGCGAGGCGCGGGTCGTCGGGATCACCGACGAGCTGCTCGGGCTCGGCGCATACATGGATGCCGCGGCGCTCGCGCGCCTGCTGCAGGAAGCCGATGCCGCGTCCGGCGCCTATATGCGCGTCGACGCGCCGCACACCCGCGCGCTGTTCGCGCGGCTGAAGCACACGCCGGCGATCGCGGCGGTGTCGAGCCGGCGGGCGCTGCGCGCGAGCATCCAGGAAGCGATGGATCGCAGCTTTACCGCTTTCAGCGTGTGGCTCACGGCATTTGCGGCGGTGATCGTCGTGGGCATGGTGTACAACAGCATGCGGGTGGCATTGTCCGAGCGGGGCAATGAACTGGCGAGCCTGCGGGTGCTCGGTTTCACGGAATGGGAGATCAGCGTGATCTTGCTCGGCGAACAGACGCTCGTGACGATCGTGGCGATCCCGGTCGGCCTCGCGCTTGGAGTCGCGCTGTGCGCGATCCTGGTGCCGGCCTTCAGCCGTGACTCGTTCCGGCTGCCCCTCGCGATCAGCGGCAACACCCTGGCGTACGCCGCGGCGACCGCATTGATCGCGGCCCTCGGTTGCGGCGTCGTCGTGGCACGACGGCTTTGGACCCTCGACCTCATCGCCGTTTTGAAGACCAGAGAATGAAACGTCCTTCGCATGCGGTCGTCCGGGCGACACTGTGGAGCGCCGCGCTCGCGCTTCTCGGATGGGGGCTTTTCGCGCTGCTGCGCCCAAAGCCCATCGAGGTGGACGCCGTGCCGGTGGAACGGGGTCCGCTGATCGTCACGCTGGATGAACAGGCCGAGACGCGCAGCCACGATCGATTCGTCGTGGCCGCGCCGGTGGCGGGCCGCGTGCTGCGCATGGACCTGCGTGATGGCGATGCGGTCGCGGCCGGTCAGGTGCTGGCCGAACTAGTGCCGGCGCCGTTGGGCGAGCGCGAGACCCGCGAACTCGAGGCGAGTCTCGTCACCGCGCGCGCGCTGCAGGGGGAGGCCGAGGCGCGACTGCGCCGCGCCGGGCAGGAACTCGCGCTCGCGGGGCGCGAGCGGGCCCGGCTCGGGCCGCTGGCGGAAAGCGGGTTCGTGGCCAAACAGGCGCTCGATCAAGCGCAGACGGCGGAAGCGAGCGCCGAGCACGAGGTGACCGCGGCGCGGCATCGGCTCGCCGCGGCGACGGCCGACGTCGAGCGCGTGCGCGCGAGCCTGATCAGCGTGCCGCCGGGACGTCGCGGTCACCCCGCGACGGTGCTCGTCCGCGCCCCGGTGGCCGGCAGCGTGCTGCGCGTCGCGGAGAAGAGCGATCGGGTGGTGGCCGCCGGGGCCCCGCTCGTCGTCATGGGGGACCTGTCGCATCTGGAAGTGCTCATCGAAATGCTGTCGACCGAGGCGGTGAAGGTCAAGCCCGGCATGCCGGTGTCGTTCGACGGCTGGGGCGGGTCGCGGGTGTTACACGGGAAAATCAGCGTCGTCGAACCCTACGCGTTCACCAAGGTGTCGGCGCTCGGCGTCGAAGAGAAACGCACCAACGTAATCGCGCAATTCGTCGAATCGCCGGCCCCGCTCGGCGACGGCTACCGCCTCAACGCCCACGTCGTGATATTCAGCGTCGACGACGTGCTCAAAGCGCCGGCGAGCGCCGTATTCCCTTGTGGCGGGGGGTACTGCGTGTTCCAGATCGACAACGGCCGGGCGCGGCGTCGGGCGATCGTCGTCGGCCACCGCAACGCGGATGCCGTCGAGGTCCTCGGTGGGCTCACGGCCGGATCGCTGGTCATCGGCTATCCGGCGAACGACGTCAGCGACGGAGTCCGCGTGGCCGCCCGCGCGCGCGGCGGCCGCTGACCTTACGGTCCGGTCGAAGGGCCCACGCGCCTGGCGGCATCGAGCTGTTCGCGCAGTATCCGCGACCAATGTTCGGCCGCGCGGCGCGCCGCCGCCTCATTGGTCACGCGAGTGGTCAGTTCGAACCAGGGTGAGTCCGGATCGCGCCGGAGGTCGACGACACGCGCGATCAACTGGCCGCTGATCGAGTCGCGCAGCTCCGCAACCAGGGTCATTTCGCCGGTCGAGACCGTGTAGCTGCGGGCTATGCCGGGACGCATCAGGTCCGGGGCGTTGATCCTCAGGTCACGAATCTCGGCTTTGACGCGCAGCACGTCGTCGCCCGGCGCGTCGACCACCGGGTAGCGACCCGACCGCCCGAGTTCGGTGACGAACTCATCTTTCAGCACACGCGCAAGGCCCTGCCGAATCTCCTGCTTCTCCCGCGCCGTGATCGGGGTTCCGGCGACGTGGGGGTCCCAGCCGCGCTGGAACGACACCTCGATCGGGTCGAGCATGACTTTCCGGTAGCGGGCCAGATCGGCGTCCTTGCGCGCGTAGACCGAGTCGAGGCCCCGAACCCGGACCTGTACCAGCCCCTCGGATTCGGCGACCGTCGATGGGGCGGCGGCGCGGGAATCGGCGGGGACGAGTGCAGCCGCGCCGAGGACGCCGAGCGCGACGACCGCGCCGACGAACCAGCGGGTCGGGCCGCCGCGAACCGGGGTGATCAGCTGGTCATCGCGCATGGCGGAACTCCTCGATGCGGGATCGTTATTTCGCCGGCCCCAGATTGGCGTCTATCGTCTTGCCGTCCGGGTGCTGACAGGTTCCCTGCGCGCCGCCGGATAATCCCTGCGAGGGATGGACCAGGTGGAACCGACAACGCATGTATTCACCCGACGGGCCGCGCAGATTGGCGAGCACCCGGCCGCTGTAGTAGCGGACGAAATCGGTGCCGGCATCGGCACTCCAGTACGGCCAGCCGTACCAGGCGCGGTGCCAGCCGAGCCACAGCGGCCGCAGCCGCTCGACGCGGACGTTGCCGGTCACCTGGAAGTACTGACCACTGAAGATCTGCCCATCGGTGAGCGTCGCGGTCAGCGTTCCGGAGACATCATCGGTGCTCTTCCAGTCGAAGTGGACGGCGGCGCCGCCGTCGCGCACCGCCCCTTCGCCGGAGCCCATGCTCGTACAGCTGGAGAGGGCGACGAGCATCACCGCGGCGGCGAAGAACGAAAGAGTTCGCGCGAGCATAGGATGGCCTCCTTGTTGACGGATGCGACGGGCAGTGCGCAAAACTATGTGCCGCTTACGGGTGCGCCGCCATTCGTGGAACGCGCTATCGGCTGCGTGGTATCGCGTAGGGTGGAGTGGCGCGACTCAGTTCAATTCCGCGGGTTTCGCGGCGGGATCGTGGCGGCCCGGCTGCTCATCGCCGGAAGGTGTCTGTCAAACCGGCAGCAGTTCACTTCGACAGCGACGTTTCGCTGGCTGCGAAGCGCGTGTAACTGATTGAGATCATTCCGGACACATACTCGTCTGTCCGGAATGGACCCTGGATTCACATGCTCCGGGTGACAGGATACGAACCTGCGACTCCTCCGTCCCGACGGAGAGCCCGCCAAAGATAGCGCCATATCAATCTATGAATGATCATAAGTTATTGCTAAATATAGTGTATTTGATAGAATTAGGCCCGCCAAATAACCCGCCATGCAGAGCGTCAAAATGCGCGTCACCGCTGCCGAGCCCTATCTGCCGGACATTCTCTCCGATCGCCTCGAGACATTAGCTGTCGAGCTGCCGCTGGCGGCCGGACAATTCGCAGGGCGCCTGGCACCACGAGTGCGAATCGCGGTTGGCGAACTGGTGCGTTCGATGAACTGCTACTACTCGAATCTCATCGAGGGTCACGATACTCATCCGCACGACATCGAGCGCGCACTGGCGGCCGACTATTCATCGAACCCCAAAAAACGAGCGTTGCAGCTCGAGGCCCGTGCGCACATCGAAGTGCAGCGGATGATCGATGGCGGGCAGACGCCGAGAGCCTCTCCTTTGTCGCTCGACTATATTCTGTGGACACATCGCGAGTTCTGTTCGCGGCTCCCACCCGAGTTGCTATGGGTCGAGGATCCGAAGACCAAAGAACGACTGCCGGTCATCCCGGGTGAACTGCGCTCGCGCATAGTCGCCGTTGGCATCCATGTTCCGCCGCCACCGGAAGATCTGCCCGCGTTCATGGAGCGCTTCGAGGCGGCCTATAAGTTGGACAGCAAATTGAAGAAATTGGTGAGCGTCGCGGCATCTCATCATCGTCTCACTTGGATCCATCCATTCTTGGATGGAAATGGCCGCGTCGCGCGTCTAGTGGCACACGCCATGCTCAAGGAACTCGGTATCGGCTCCACCCTTTGGTCCGTGTCGCGCGGCCTCGCGCGATCAATTGCCGACTACAAGGCGAAACTTATGGCCGCCGACGAACCGCGACAGGGTGACCTCGATGGTCGAGGCAATCTATCGCGCAAGAATCTCATGTCGTTCTGCGAATACTTTCTCTCGCAGTGTCTGGATCAGGTGCGCTTCATGGAACGGCTGCTCGCGCCGTCTCTGTTGAGCGATCGCATCAGACGGCAGATACTCGAGGACGAAAAGAGCGGTATCCTCGCAAGCGGCGCGCACCGACTGATGCGCGCGGCGCTGGAGATGGGTGAGGTGCCGCGTGGTGACGTTCCTGCGATCGTGCAGGCGAGTGAACGCACGGGCCAGCGCGTTACAAAGTCGCTCATTGAGAATGGTTACCTTCAGAGCGAAGGTCACAACGGGCCGCTGCGCTTCGCGATCCCATCGGCAGCGCGCGATCGTTGGTTCCCGTCGCTGTACACGAGCCTGCCGACGGTCGTGGAGTACGAGCCGGAGAGCGGCCCGTCCTTATAGCCTTTTTGAAAATGGTCGGGGTGACAGGATCTGAACCTGCGACTCCTACGTCCCGAAAACGAAAATGGAGCTTGGTTCAAGTTTTTGATCCATCGGGAAAAGCTGCGCTAACTTACTGATCGGCGTGCGAATTCACCTTCGCCCGAGTACGATGCACCGCGCTCGGATTCTCCCCGGTCTCCGAGCGATTGAGACCCTGGTGTGACCCACGCACACTGGGTCACAACTGGGAAAAATCATCGGCGGGCAGCATGCGCAAGAAACTCTCACAGGCCGTCGCGCGGAGCACAGTGACCGACGCTCGCGACATCGTCATCGTCGACACGCAGATACCCGGATTTGAGTTTCGCGTGCGCCGGTCGGGTACCAAGATCTGGACGTATCGCTATCGGAATCCGGAGGGGCGGCAACGACGATACATCATGGGCCGCTTTCCGGGGGTGAGCGCGACGGCCGCGCGACGCCTCGCGCTGACGCTGGCGGTAGACGTGGCCAACGGTTGCGACGTGCAGGAAAGGAAGAAGGCGGTGCGCGCCGAAGCCGTTCGCAAACGCGAAGGCACGTTGCGAAATTTCATCGAGGCGGGTTATCGCGCTTGGGCGCTCGATCATCTCAAGTCCGGTAAGTATCAACTCGAACGCATCGAAGCGGACTTCAAGGCGTGGTTCGACAAGCCGATGACCGATCTCAACGCGTGGCTGCTCGAGGGATGGCGGCAGCGCCAGAAGGAGGCCGGCAACCAGCCGGTGACGATCAACCGCGCCGTGCAACGACTGCACGCACTACTCGCGCGCGCGTTGGAATGGAAAGTGCTCGAGAAGCATCCGTTCTCGGGTCTGAAGCCGCTGCGGCACGACAAG
>JBBISV010000053.1:0-18155 GCA_037441085.1 Gammaproteobacteria bacterium
GGCGCGACCGCCACGAGCTATGCGCAGCTGGCGGCCGCCGGTGTCTACAACGCCACCAGCGCGACCGCGCTGTCGAACGGATTCGACTATTCCCGGTACGCGATGCTGCTCCAGGCTGAGAAGCACGAGAACTTCGTCGCCACGTTCAACTCAGAGGACCTCTTCGGCGGGGACGTGCGGCTCTTCGGCGATGTCATGGCGTCGCGCAACAAGGTGCAGTCCACCGCGTGGCAGGCCCAGGGTGCGCCATTCTCCGCGCTGTCGCTGACGGTGCCGGCCGGTGCGCCCTACAACCCACTCACGACGGCGGCCACCGGCGTCACGTTCGCCGACTCCGCGCTGCCGAAGGGCGTGTTCGACACCACGGACGCGTACCGATTCACGATGGGATTGAAGGGGCAAATCGCCCGTGGTTGGTCGTGGCAGACGAGCGTCGACTACAGCGAGAGCAAGCTCACGGAGCACGACACCAACCTGCTGTACAAACCGAATGTCGCGGCCGCGGCCGCGGGCGGCTACGATTCGAGCGGCAATGCGGTGGCGGGCGGCGGCTACAGCAACGTCTACGGCGGCTACTCCGTCAACAACGCGCTGGTGCTGCAACCGGCGCTCGATCCGTTCGCGGTCGGCGGCCTGTCATCGGCGTCGCTCGCCAACCTGTACGGAACCGAGGTGCTGAACGCCGACAGCAAACTCTACAGCTGGGATGCGCATACGGTCGGCAGCCTGTTCCGGTTGCCGGCGGGCAAAGTGAGCCTGGCCGTGGGCCTGAACTGGCGGCGCGAGGAGATTTCGGGCCAGGCCGACCCCAACGGCCGCGTCACCGATCCGGTCACCGGCCTGATATCCGGGAACGACCAGAACTGGGTCGGCGGCCTGTACACCGATCCGTTCACTCACGGCCGGGATGACAGCGCCGTGTACGCCGAGACGCGCATTCCGATCACCTCGGGGCACATGCACGTGCCCGGGCTGCATGCGTTTGAACTCCTCGCGGCCGGACGGTTCGAGCACTACAGCGACGCCGGCAGCAGCACGACGCCGAAGTTCGGCTTCCGCTGGGAACCGGTCGACGGGCAGTTCGTCGTGCACGGCACCTACACGAAGTCCTTCGTCGCGCCGCCGCTATACCAGGCCTACGGCCCGTTCGACTTGCGCACCGCGCCCGGGTTCATCGCCGGCAACGTGCTCGGCCCGAACTATGCGAACCTCGCGACGAACAGCTTCAATGCCGAGGACGGCGCCAATCCCGGTCTGAAGCCGGCGGTGTCGGTGTCGCGGTCGATCGGATTCGTGTTCCGGCCGAATTGGATCGAGCGGCTGCAAATCACCGCGGACTTCTCGTCGATCAACCTCTACGGGTTCGCGGGCGGCATCGGCTTCAACAACATCTTCAATTCGGTCAACAAACTGGGGTCCGCGTCGCCGTTCTTCAACAACTTGGGGGTGGGTCAGTTCACCAACCTCGGCGGCACCGATCCGTTCACCGCGCCCGGCGCGCTCAAGACCTTCCTGACGAACCCGGTGACCGGACTTGGCGACCCGACCAAGCTGTCGCAGCTGTATCTGGTCGACCGCTTCACCAATCTCGCGGTGCTGCGCGAGCGTTCGTGGTCGGTCGGTGCGACCTACGTGCTCCCTTGGACCGAGTACGGCACCTTCACGCTGGCGACCAATGGCGCGGTGTTCGATTCGTTCAAGTTCTCCGACGGCATCGCCGGCGATCCCGTGATTCAATACGCGGGCAATGCCAGCGATCTCGGTGTGTTCGCCGGCACGCTGCCCAAGTACCGCTTCTATTCGACGGCGAATTGGAACTACCGCCACTTCGATGTGACGCTCGCCAACACCTACATCGCCTCGGTCGAGGATGCGGGACTCGCCGGTACGAGCCCCGGCATCCCGGTGTCGAGCTACAGCGCCTGGGATTTGCGCGGCGCGTATGACTGGCTGTTGGGAACGGAAGGAGACCGGAAGCTCACCGTCGCGGTCGGCGTGAACAACCTCAGCAACAAGATGCCGCCGCTCGCGCCGCGCGCATTCGGAAACCAGCACACCAATGCGGACATCGCCACCTACTCGCCGGTGGGTCGCCTGGTGTACGCCGACGTGTCGGTTTCCTTCTGACGGCGGATGGGCTGATCGCGCGCTCCGCCGCGCGCGATCAGCCCATCGCCTTTTCGATGCGCCGGTCGGGCACGAACCAGATGGCGGCCACGATCACATAGACGCCGAGCGCCGCCGGGGCGCTGCGGAACGACAGCGCGATGCCTGCCGCATACAGCGCGATCGACAGCAGTCCCTTGTAGTCCCTGCCGAACGCGGCGGCGAGCTTCGAATCGCGGCCGTTGGTCGAGGCCAGGCAGCGCGCCAGATTGTAGTAGGCGACGGCCGCGAGCAGCAGCACGAAGCCGTAGACGGCGACCGGGGCGGATGCGAACCGGCTTTGATTCATCCACGCCGTCACGAACGGAAAGAGCGAGAGCCAGAACAGCAGATGCAGGTTCGCCCACAGCACGGCGCCGCTCACGCGGGCCGCCGCGTGCAGCATGTGGTGGTGATTGTTCCAGTAGATGCCGACGTAGACGAAGCTGAGCACGTAGCTCAGGAATGTCGGCAGCACGCCGCGCAGTGCCGCGAAGCCGGTTCCGGGAGGCGCCTTCAGCTCCAGCACCATGATCGTGATGATGATCGCGATCACGCCGTCGCTGAATGCCTCCAGCCGTCCTTTCCCCATCGCGGGCCCCCGCGGGCGTGGGTCAGTGCTTGTGTTCGATCGACGCGAGGTCGCTGACCAGGTTCAGGAGGCGCTGCTCGCCGCCCGCCGTGCCCACATCCGCGACGTACTTGCCGTTGACGACGAACGTCGGCACGCCGGTGATGCGATAGCGCTGCATCAGTTCATCGGCGCGCTGCAGGTCCGTCTCCACGGTGAACGAGTGGTAGGCGGTCCGGAACGCGTCGGCGGACACGCCGTGCTTGGTCACGAACGCGAGTTGCATCCGTTCCGAGTCGGCATCGTCGGTTCCGACCAGCGGGTCGTTGTTGACGTGGATTTCCTTGAAGATCGCGGTGTGCAGTTCGTCCAGCTTGCCCATGCTCTGCAGCGTGTAGAACAGCCGCGCGAGCGACCGGTGGCCCGCGGCCCACATCACGGGGACGCGGGAAAACGCGATGTACGAGGGTATGGTCTTGCGCCAGGCCTCGATCAGCGGATCGAGCGCGTAACAGTGGGGGCAGGCATACCAGAAGAACTCGAGCACCTCGACCTTGCCGGCGGGTGCGTAGGTCGGCTGCGCCGGGACGAGGCGGGTGTAATTGACGCCTTCCTGCCACATGGTCGGGCCGCTCAGCGAGCCCGCAACGGCGGTGCCGCTGACCGCGGCGACCGCCGCATAGATCGGATTGTGGGCGCCGGTGTCCCCGCTCGTATCCTCGACCGTCTCCGATCCGTCCTCGTTCAGACGCTTGATCGTCGACGGCGCCACGGCCGCCATCGAAGCGGCGGCCGACGCGGTGGTGGCCGGGGCCATGGTCTCGGCCGTGCTCGCCGCGGCGGGGGCGGTCGCGGCCGGTGCATTGACCGTCGAATGTCTGGAGCACGCGGCCGCCAGGGCGCCGACGCAGATCAATACGGCAAATCGAGCGGCGCGGTTCATCATCGCATCCCCTTGACGTAGGAGGCCACATTGCGCATGTCGTCGGCAGTCAGCCGCTTGGCGATCGTCTGCATGATGCCGTTCGGGCCGGTCGCGCGAGCACCCGACGCATAGTCCTGGAGCTGTTTGATCAGGTAGACCGAGTGCTGGCCGCGCAGCGCCGGAATCTTGCCTGGCTCGTTGCCGCGTCCCGTCGGGCCGTGACAGCCCATGCAGGCCGGAACGTTACGCGTGGCATCGCCGCCGCGGTACAGTGCCTGGCCGGCCTTCCAATAGGAGGGGTCGGCTTCGAGGCCGGTGTTCGGCAGGCTGTCGAAGTAGGCGCCGAGGTCGGCCATGTCGGCCGGGGACAGCGCCATCGCGTTCGGCATCATGATCGGATTCTGACGCTTGCCGTCCTTGAAGTTCTGAAGCTGCTCGGCGATGTAATCCGCGCCGAGACCGGCGAGGCTCGGCCATTGCGGATTGGCGCTGTTGCCGTTGGCGCCGTGGCAGGCGTGACAAACGACGGCTTTGGTCGCTCCGGCCTGGGCATCTCCCAGGGAAAATGCCGGCAGGCCGATGGCTGCGCCGGCTATCACTGTTGCAAGTATCAAAAACCGCTTCATGATCGCGCTCTACCCCGTTCTTAGATGAACCGCCTTCGAAGCCAAATTGTACACTAGGGTCAATAATTTACGTGCAACGGGCGACCATGTCGACTTATCCGAATGTGAAATTCCTGACAAGTGCGTCGACCGCGCGCCAGCTCGTCGCCGACTTGGGACGCGAAGTGGCCTTCGCGGGCCGCTCCAACGCGGGCAAATCGACCGCGATCAACGCGATCACGCACCGTACCGGGCTCGCGCGCGTCAGCCGCACGCCGGGCCGGACCCAGTTGATCAACTTCTTCGAGATCGCGCCGGCGCAGCGCCTGGTCGACCTGCCGGGCTATGGATTTGCGAAAGTCCCGGAAAGCGTGCGCGTCGGGTGGCTCGAGCTCATGCAGCAGTATTTCGAGCAGCGAGAGTCGCTGGTCGGCTTGATCCTGATCGTCGACAGCCGCCGCGGTCTCGGCGAACAGGACGTGGCGATGCTCGAATGGACGCTCGCGCGCGGCCGGCGCGCCCACGTGCTGCTCAGCAAGGCGGACAAGCTGAACCGGCAGGATAGCCTGCGGGTTTTGCGTGAGACCCAGGAGGCCTGCTCCGACACGGCGGTGACGGCGCAGCTGTTCTCCGCGCTCGCGAAAAAGGGCATCGACGAGGCGCGCGCCGTCATGGACAACTGGCTGCAGAGCGGGTAAAAAAAAGCCCCGACAGTCGCTTTGCAGCATCCGTCGGGGCAGACGAACCCGGCATGGGGATGACAGACCGGGTCTGCCCGCTCAGGGAGAAGAGCGGGGAGCGATTGCTCGCTCACGGGATTAGATGGGGTCACCCGGTGAAAGTTCCAGCGCGTCGGCCAAATTTGTTTGTGGCCGCCTAAGCGCCTAATAACGCTCGATAAATTGTCAGTGGGCCTGGTCCCAGTTGGCACCCGCGCCGATGTCGACCTTCAGCGGCACCCGCAATTGCGCGCCCTGCGCCATGCGCTCGCGGAGTTCCCGCGTCACTTCCGCGACGGCATGGTCCGCGACCTCGAGAACGAGTTCGTCGTGCACCTGCATGATCAGCCGCGCCGGCACCCGCGCGGCGCGAATCCATGCGTCGACATCGATCATCGCGCGTTTGATGATGTCCGCGGCGGTTCCCTGCATCGGCGCGTTGATCGCGCTGCGCTCGGCGTACTGACGCTCGGCCTGGTCGCGCGAGCGGATCTGCGGCAGGTACAGGCGCCGTCCGAACACCGTCTCGACGAAGCCGGTTTCGCGCGCGCGCACCCGCGTGTCGTCCATGTAGCGTTTCACGCCCGGATAGCGGTCGAAATACAGGTCGACGTAGCGCTGCGCATCGGAACGGCCGATGGACAGCTGGCGCGCGAGTCCGAACGCGGACATGCCATAGATCAGACCGAAATTGATCGCCTTCGCGGCGCGCCGCTGCTCGTCGGTGACCGCCTCCTCGGCGACCCCGAAGACCTCGGCCGCGGTCGCGCGGTGGATGTCGCGGTCCAGCGCGAAAGCACGCAGCAGCGCCGCGTCCTCCGACAGGTGCGCCATGATGCGCAGCTCGATCTGCGAGTAGTCGGCGGCGACGAGCGTGTGGCCGGCCGGGGCGACGAATGCCTGGCGGATGCGGCGGCCCTCGGGCGTGCGGATCGGGATGTTCTGCAGGTTCGGGTCCGAGGATGACAGGCGCCCGGTCGCGGCGACCGCCTGGTGATAAGAGGTATGTATCCGCCCGGTGGACGGCTCGATTTGGTCGGGTAGTTTGTCGGTGTAGGTGGACTTGAGCTTCGCGACGCCGCGGTATTCGAGGATCACCCGCGGCAGTTCGTGTTCGGCGGCGAGCTCCTCGAGCACGTCCTCGGCCGTCGACGGCTGACCGGTCGGCGTCTTGCGGATCACCGGGATCGCGAGCCGGCCGAACAGGATTTCCTGGAGCTGCTTCGGCGAATCCAGGTTGAACTCGGCGCCCGCCGCCGTGTGGGCGAGCTGTTCGAGTTCGCGCATGCGCGCCGTGAGCTCGGCGCTCTGCGCCTTGAGCAGTTCGCGGTCCACCAGCACGCCGCCGCGCTCCATCCGGTACAGAACCGCGACCAGCGGCTGCTCGATGTCTTCGTACAGGCGCTTGAGCGCGGGCTCGGCCTCGATCCGCGGCCACAGCGCCCGATGCAGCTGCAGCGTGACGTCCGCATCCTCCGCTGCATACTCGGTCGCGCGCTGGACGTCGACCTGGTTGAACTTCAGCTGCTTCGCGCCCTTGCCGGCGACGTCCTCGAAATGAATCGTTTGCAGCCCGAGATAGCGCTCGGCGACCGAGTCCATGTCGTGCCGGCCGGCGGTGCTGTTGAGCACGTAGGATTCCAGCATCGAATCGTAGCGGTGGCCCGCGAGCGCGATGCCGTGATTGGCCAGCACGTGGGTGTCGTATTTCAGGTGGTGCCCGAGTTTGATGGCCGCCGCATTCTCGATCCAGGGTTTCAGCGCGGCGAGCGTCGCATCACGGTCCAACTGCGGCGGTGCGCCCGGACCATCGTGCGCCAAGGGCACGTAGGCCGCCTCCCCCGGGGTCACCGCGAACGACACGCCGACGATGCGCGCGCGCAGGTAATTCAGATCATCGGTCTCGGTGTCGAACGACGCGAGCGACGCGGCCTCGAGCTTCGCGATCCAGGCATCGAGCGCGGCGCGCTCGGTGATCATCGCGTAATTCCGTGCCGGGCGATCGCCGGGCGCCGCCTGCTCCGCCGGCACGGACGACGCGGACGACGCGGACGACGCGGACAGCGCGGGCAGGGCCGTGCCCGCGGGCTGCAGCGACTTCAGCAACAGGCGGAACTCGTACCGGGTGTAGATCCCGCGCAGCGCATCCACGTCGGGCGCCCGGCTCACCAGGGCTTCCGGCGACGTCTCGAGCGGCAGGTCCGTGTCGATCGTCGCGAGCTTGCGCGACAGTTCCAGCACGGGAAGCTCCGCGCGCAGATTCTCGCCGACTTTCCCGGGGATCTCCGCGGCGTGTGCGACCAGGGCATCGAGCGTGCCGTAGAGATTCAACCACTTCGCCGCGGTCTTCGGTCCGACGCCCGAGACTCCGGGAATGTTGTCGGCGCTGTCGCCGACCAGCGCCAGATAATCGACGATTTGTTCCGGGTAGACGTCGAATTTCGCCTTCACACCCTCGCGGTTCAGCGTTGAGTTGCTCATGGTGTTGACGAGTTCGACACCGGGCCCGACGAGCTGAGCCATGTCCTTGTCCCCGGTCGAGATCAGCACCTGGAACCCGGCCGCCGCGCCGCGGCGCGCGAGCGTGCCGATCACGTCGTCGGCTTCGACCCCCGGCATCCGCAGCAGCGGCAAGCCGAGCGCGGCAACGGCGTCGAGCAGCGGCTGGGTCTGCGCCCGCAGATCATCCGGCATCGGCGGCCGATGGGCCTTGTACGCTTCGAACAGATCGTCGCGGAAGGTGCGGCCGGGCGCATCGAACACCACCGCGATGCGTTCCGGCGCCTCCTCCTTGACCAGCTTGTTCAGCATGTTGAGCACGCCCAAGACCGCGCCGGTGGGCTCGCCGCGCGAATTCGTCAACGGCGGCAGCGCGTGGAACGCGCGGTATAGGTAGGAGGAACCGTCGACCAGGACGAGCTTGCGCGCGCTCATCGGTTGGGCGGCGCGACGGCCGGGTGTTGCGGTGCTGCCGACGCGGGCGCCGCGGGCTTGGCCGGTATCGCGGTGTGCGCGCGGCTGTCAGGCAGAATCAGCGGGCCCTTCTGGCCGCACCCGCAGAGCAGGCACGCGGCGACGGCGGTGATGCACAGAGATCTCATCGACCAAGTATAGCCCGTCCGTCCCGAGGGGACGGACGGGCCCGCGCCGATCGCCCCGGCTCTTAGGGAACCTTGGGCGGCGCGGCGGGCGCGGCGGGCGGCGGCGGCGGTTCCGCCGGCGCAGCGGTCGCGGCCTTGATGCTGAGCAGATTCACGTCGAAGATCAACAAGGACCCGGGGGGGATGCCCGGCCGCGGATTCGCGCCATAACCTAAGTCCGGCGGGACGAACAATTCCCAGTGCGCACCCGGCTTCATCATGACCAGGGCTTCCTGCCAGCCTTTGATCACGGCGTTGACCGGGAAGGTCGCGGGCTGGCCGCGTTTGTACGAACTGTCGAACTCGGTGCCGTCGGCGAGGCGGCCGCGGTACTGCACCGTCACCGTGTCGGTTGCGCCGGGGGCGGCCGCCTTGGTGTCGCCGGCGGCGATGACCTTGTATTCGAGGCCCGACGCGGTCGTCTTCACGCCCGCGAGCTTGGCGTTGCGCGCCAGGAAGCGGCCGGCGATCTTCTCATTGCGTGCAAAGCTCGCCTGCATCACCGAGCGCACGAATGCCTGCAGGCGCTGCTCGTCGGCCGGCTTCGGCTTCTTGCCGGCGAGGCCGTCCTTGATGCCGCGGGTGATGGCCGGGATCGACACTTCGTTCTTGACCCCGATCCGCTGCATCTGCGCACCGAAGTTCAGGCCGAGGAGATACCCCGCCTCGGTCGCGTTGGGAACCGGCGGCGCCGCGGGCTTCGCCGGACCGGCGGCTTGGGCGGCCGCGACGATCGATGTGCCGCAGAGCGCCAAGATTGCGCAGACGCGCGGCAACAATCCGTGTTTGGTCTTGTTCATTGTTTTGATGGATCCTGATGTCGGGATTAACGGGCGCCAGTCTACTTCTTTTCGCGCAGTTCGGCCGCCACCCGGCGATAGGCCTCGCGAAACGGGATGCCCTCGGCCGCCACCAGCGCATTCGCGCGGGCGGCGGCATCGATGGACGGGTCGAGACGGATGTTTTCGGGCCGGAAGCGGACGCCGGCGAGGGCGCTCGGCAACACGTCCAGGGTCTGGGCGCAGGAGTCGATCGCGCGGAACAACGGCGGCTTGATCAGCTGCAGGTCCCGGTGGTAGCCGGAACCCTGTTTCTGGGTCACGCCGAGGACCTCGTTCAAGGCCGCCTGGGCGACGGCGCTGCGGCCGCGCATCAGCTCGAACACGTCGGGATTGCGTTTCTGCGGCATGATCGACGAGCCCGTGGTGAACTCGTCCGGCAGGCTGACGAAGCCGAATTCCTGGGTGTAGAACAGCAACAAATCGGCGGCGAGCCGGCCGAGGTCCTGCGTCAGCAGCGTGATCTCGAACAATAGCTGCGCCTCGGCCTTGCCGCGCGACAGCTGGACGGCGGTCACCGGCTCGTGGGTTTGCGCGAAGCGCAGGCTGCGGCGCGTCGCCTCGCGGTCGATCGGCAGGTTCGGCGTGCCGTAGCCGGCCGCCGATCCGAGCGGATTCTTGTCGATGCGCCGGGTGCTCTGCCGCAAGCCTTGCGCATCGTCGCGTATTTCTGCGGCGAAACCCTCCGCCCACAAGGCGACGGTGCTCGGCATGGCCTGCTGCATGTGCGTATATCCCGGCAGCTTCACCGCGCCCTCGCGTGCCGCGAGCGCCGCGAGCGCCTCGGCCACGCCCAGGGCGCCGGCTTCGAGGGCGGCCGCCGCGTCGCGCATATACAGGCGCAGCGCCGCGAGGACCTGGTCGTTGCGCGAGCGGCCGGCGTGCACCCGGCCGCCGGCGGCGCCGATGCGCCGCGTCAGCCGGTTCTCGATCGCGGTCTGGCAGTCCTCCTCGTCGAGCGCGACGCGCCACTCGCCGCGCGCGTGCTCGGCGCCGATTTCCAGCAGCGCCGAACGAATCGCCGCCAGGTCGGCCGCCGACATCAGTCCCTGCGCGGCGAGCATTTCCGCGTGCGCGACCGAGGCCTCGACGTCATAGCGGACCAGCCGGTTGTCGAGCGCATGGTCGTCTCCCGCCGTGTAGGCGAGGACCCGCGCATCGAGCGGCGCGCCCTTGTCCCAGAGCCGCGTCACGCGCCCGCGTCCGCGCTCTGCTGCTCGGCCGGACTCAGGGCATTCAGGTCCGCCACCACCAGCGTGCCGGTTCCCTCGTTGGTGAACACCTCCGCGAGCAGGCTGTCGCCGGCCTTGTAGGAGATGACATGCACGCGGCGCACGCCGCCGCGGATCGCGCTCTCGATCGCGGCGGCCTTCGGCAGCATGCCGCCCTGCAAGCTCCCCTGTTCCCGCAGCCGCTTCAGACCCTTGATGTCCGTGTACGAGATCAGCGAGGTCGGGTCCTCCAGCCGCTCGAGGATCCCGGGCGCGCCGGTGCACAGCATCAGCTTCTCGGCCGCCAGGGCGGCGCCGATCGCCGCGGCGACGGTGTCGGCGTTGATGTTGAGCAGCATGCCGTTCGCGTCCGCCGACAGCGGGCTGACGACCGGCATCAGGCCGTCCGCGAGCAGTTGTTCGATCGCCGCGGTGTCGACGGAATCGATGTCGCCGACGAAGCCGTAGTCGACTTCCCCCTTCGCGCCGTCGGGGTTCGGGACCGGCGGGCGCTTGTGCGCGTTGATCAAGCCGGCGTCGACGCCGCTGATGCCGATCGCCTCGATCGCGAGCTCCCGGCAGATGGCGAGGATCTGCGTGTTGATCAGGCCGTTCAGCACCATCGCGCTCGCCTCGATCGACTTCTGATCGGTGACACGGCGGCCGGCGATCATCCGGGTCTCGATGCCGAGGGCCGCCTGGATGCCGTCGAGTTGCGGTCCTCCGCCGTGAACCAGCACGGTCTTGATGCCCACTTGATGCAGGATCGCGACTTGTTCGATCAGCGTGCGCGTCGACTCGCGGTCGGCGAAGGCCGCGCCGCCGGCCTTGATGACGAAGACTTTGCCCTTGTACATGCGTATGTAGGGGGCCGCGCTCTTCAGGGCGCGAACCGCGATGGAGGTATCCGGTCGACTGATGATCATTGGTGACTCCGCTGGGGCAGCCGTCTTCAGGCAAGCATGCGGTGCAGAACGGCCATCTGCACCACCAACCGATTGAAGGCCTCGCGCTTAACCACCGCGCGGGGTCCATCGAGAACTTCGTCGGCGACGGCGACGTTGCGCCGCACCGGCAGACAGTGCATCAATTTGGCGTCGGGGGCGGCGTGCTTGAACCAGCGTTCGCGCACGCACCAGTCGCCGAGGTCGGCGCGCAGGCGCGAGTCGGCCTCGACGTCGCCGTAATAGGTGGTCGTGCCCCACTCCTTCGCATACAGGACTTCGCAGCCGGCGAGCGCCGCCGCGCGTTCCGAGGTCTCGCTGACGGAACCGCCCGACGCGGCGGCGGCGGCGCGCGCCTTGTCCATGATCTGCGGCGGGAGCTGGTAGCCCTCGGGGCGCAGGACCACGACCTCCATGCCGCGCATCGCCGCCATGTGCAGCGTCGCCGCGGGCACGGCGAGCGGCAGCGCCCGCGGGTGGTAGACCCAGGAGAGCACGAACTTCGCGCGCCGCGGCACCGCGAGCTCATCCAGGGTGCGCCAGTCCGCGAGCGCCTGGCAGGGATGATTCACCGCGGATTCGAGGTTCACGAGCGGCTTGTCGCAGAGCCCGTCGATCATGGCGAACAGCGACTCGGCGAGATCGGACTGCAGATTCTTCCCCTCGGCGAAGGCGCGCACGCCGAGGGCGTCGCAGTAGGAGGCGAGCACCGGAATGCCCTCGCGGATGTGTTCGGCGGCCGCGCCGTTCATCACCGCGTTCAGGCGGGTCTCGAGCTGCCAGGTGCCCTGGCCGGGGGTGATCACGAACGAACTGCCGCCGAGGCGCGCCATGCCGGCCTGGAAGGACGCCAGCGTGCGCAGCGAAGGATTGAAGAACACGAGACCGAGGATCTTGCCGGCGAGCGCCCGGGACTGCGGCTTGTCCTGCAGCGACTGCGCGAGCGCGAGCAGGTCGATGACCTCGTCGCGGCTGAAGTCGGCCAGATCGAGGAAGCGCTTCATGGCCGGATCTGCGCGAGCGCATCGCACAACTGGTCGACGTGGCGCTCGTTCATGATGTACGCCGGCAGCAGGCGCAGCACGTGTGCATCGCCGCTGGTGCCGGTCAGGATGTTCTTTTCCATCAGCGCGGACTGGACCTCCTTCGCCGGCCGCGACGTCTTCAGTCCCAGCAGGAATCCGAGCCCCTGCACGCCGGTGACCGGTCCGACGATGCAGTTGTTGCGGATGTACGTCGAGACCGTGCGCACGTTCGCGAGCAGCGATTCGGACTCGATGGCGTCGATCACCGCTTCGGCGACCGCGCAGGCCATCGGGCCGCCGCCGAACGTCGTCCCCATGTCGTCGTATTTCAGCTCGCGCGCCACGCGCTTCGAGAGCATCAGCGCCGACACCGGAAAGCCGTTGCCGAGCGCCTTGGCCGCGGTCAGCATGTCGGGCGCGATCCCGTGGTGATTCGCCGCGAACGGCGCGCCGCTGCGCCCCATCCCGCACTGGACCTCGTCGAATATCAACAGCGCGCCCGACTCGTCGCAGCGTTCGCGCAGCGCCTGCAGCATCGGTTTGGAGAGGTCGAAGGCGCCGCCGACGCCCTGGACCGGCTCGACGATGACCGCCGCGGTGTCGCGGTCGATCAGGCCGGCGAGCGCCTCCGGGCGGTCGCGCGGCGCGAAGCTCACGTCGAACGGCCGGCGCGGAAAGCCGTACCATTTCTCCAGCGCGCCCCAGGTCACGGCTCCGGCGGCGGCGGTGCGTCCGTGCCAGCCTTGTTCGAGCGCGACGGCCTTGGTGCGGCCGGTCATCTTGAACGCCATCTTCAACGCGTTTTCGTTCGCCTCGGCGCCGCTGTTGATCCAGAACACCGTGTCGAGTCCGAGGGATGCGAATTTCACGAGCTTCGCCGCCGCGCGCTCGCGGATCGCGATCGGCAGGGCGTTGGTCTGGAACGCCATCTGCCGCGCCTGGCGTTCGAGGGCCGCGAGCCAGCGCGGGTGCCCGTAGCCTAGGCCGGCGACGGCATGGCCGCCGTAGAAGTCGAGATACTTGCGGCCGTCGCGCGCGTGGATCCACACGCCCTCGCCGTGCAGCACGTCGATGGGATATTGCGCGAAGACCTGCGCCAGATGACCGTGATACGCCTCGTTCGGCGCCTTGCCCGCGATGCTCATGATTGACCTCAAGTCCAGCCCGGCGCCGGCGCGGTGAGTCCGGCGGTTTCGTCGAACCCCAGCAGGCGGTTCATCCACTGCACGGCGCCGCCGGCGGCGCCCTTCGTCAAATTGTCGATCGCCGCCATCACCACGACGCTGGTGCCGTCGGCCGCGACGCCGAGATGGGCGTAGTTGCTGCTGACGACGTCCTTGATGCGCGGCGGCGAGGCGCCGATGGCCACGAACGGATGGCGCGCATAATACGCCGCGTAGATCTCGCGAATGGCGTCGGCCGGCAGCGGCCGCGTCAGCCGGGCCTGGAGCGTCAAGTGGATGCCGCGCGCGAACGGGCCCGAGTGGGGCACGAAATGCAGTTCGGCATCGACCCCGGTGGCGGCACGGGCGCAGGCCAGGATCTCGGGCACATGGCGGTGATTGAGGGCGCCGTAGGCGACCAGATCGCCATGGCGGCGCGGATGATGCGTGCCGTCCACCGGCTTGCGTCCCGATCCGGTGCTGCCGGTGACGCCGCTTGCGAACAGGCGGTTGTCGGTCACGCCGGCGGCGAGCAAAGGGACCGCCGCGAGCAGCGCCGCCGTCGCGAAACACCCCGGATGGGCGATGTGACGGGTGGGCGCGGAGTCTAGGTGTTCGGGCAGCGCGCAGGTGAATTCCGCGAGGCGTGCCGGCGCGGTGTGCGCATGGCCATAAACCGCGGTATAGGCGCTCGCACTTCGATAGCGAAAATCGGCGGAAATGTCGACACAATGGACGCTCGATCCCGCAGATTGGGCGAAATTCAGCAGCGAATCAATGGTCGATGCCGCCGCGCCGTGGGGAGCCGCCGAGAACAGCGCGACCTGGGGTGCCGCGGCCATCGCGGCCTCGATCTGCGTCAGGTCGGCGAAGCGCTGGGTCGGATAACAGCCGAGCAAATGCGGAAACGCCGCGGCCACCGCACCGCCCGCCTGACTGTCCGACAGGATCGCGCCGAGTTCGAGCCGGGGATGCGCGGCGATCAGGCGCAGCAATTCGCCTGCCACGTAGCCCGTCCCTCCGAGCACGATCGCCGGAATGCGTCCGTTCATTCGGCCGCAATCCGGGATTCGCGCACCCGCTGCAGACCGAGTTTGGCGATGATGTGATCGCCGAGGTCCGCCGGGCTGCTGATCGCATTGAATGCCTCGACACCCATTTGTTCGCGGATGATCTGGATGCCGACCTGGTTGTCGGTCGCCGGGCCGGTGACGACGCTGGGTTCGATCAGGAAGCGCTCGCGCAGCAGCTTCACACCGCCCCACGCGGCAACCGGGTCGTTGGCCGACAACACGACGGCGCTCAGCGCGGGCTTGATCTGCGGGTCGCGCAGGATCGAATCCACGCCGTAGGCGCCCAGGAGTCCGTCGCCCAACTCGAACACGATCACGTCGGGGGCGCCCGCCGCCATTTCGGTCAACATGGTGCGGGTGAGCGCAGGGCCGCACTTCTCGGTGGTCGTGACGATGCCGAGATCGGTGAATATCATCGTGCGCCGCGCGCCGGCGTCCTCGAACGCGAGGATGTCCCGCCGCAGCGACACGCCGGTCGCCTTGAACGCGTCGACGGTGAGGCCACGATGGCGCATTCTGGCGATGATCGCCGCGGCGGCGGCCGTCTTGCCCGCCTCCATGCAGGTGCCCGCCAGGGCGACCACCGCCACGCCGCGCGCGTCGAGCGGCGCGCCGTAGTCGAGCGCCTTGTAGCCCGCCTTCGCCGGAATGCCGATGCGCTCGCCGAGATACGGAAAGGTCAGCACCGCGCCGAGCACGCGGCAATCGAAGGGCTTGCCCTTGTCGGGGGTGGCCGAGTCGCACACGCCGAGCACGCCGCCGATGTTCAGCATCTGGATCACGTCGCCGGGTTTCAGCGTCGCCGGTATGTGGCCCGAATAGCCGAACAGCGCGCGGCGGTGGCCGAGCGCGCCGACGACGATGTCGCCGCGCGAAACCTTCGCCATCCGGCCGCTGGTCAATTCGAGCGTGTTGTAGCTCGACTTGTTGTTCAGCACCTCGACGACGATGACGATGCCTTCCTCGCAGACGATGTCCGCGGAAATGCGGACCTCGCGCGCGAGCCCGCAGGCCTGCGTCACCGAAGCGATCTTGTCGACGACGACCGTGCGCATGCCGCTCATGTTTCTTTCACTCCGGCCCGTTTGTAGAAGATCCCCGGCAGGGACAGTATTTTCGAGTAACCGAGCGCATCCGCCGGCGTCCATTCGCCGGCCGATTCGCCGTAGACGCCCTTGGAGGCGGCCATCAGCGAGTGCGGCGAGGTCATGCCCTCGACGAAGACGCTGCCCGGACGCATCAGCACCGTGACCACGCCGCTCACGCGCCGCTGCGACGACTGCAGCAGCGCCTCGATGTCGCGGCACGCCGGGTCGAGGTGCTGGCCCTCATGCACCATGTCGCCGTAGGGCTGGGCGAGCGTTTCCTTGATGCGCGCCTGCCTGCCGGTGAGAACCAGCTTCTCGAGCTCGCGGTGCGCGTTCAACAGGACCTCGGCCGCGGGAGCCTCGAAGGCCACCCGCCCTTTCGTGCCGATCACGGTGTCGCCCAGATGGATGCCGCGGCCGATGCCGAAGGGTCCCGCGAGCGCCTCGAGCCGTTCCACGACGGCGACCGCAGTCATCGCCGCGCCGTCGAGCGCGCAGGGCACGCCGCGTTCGAACCCGATCGTGTGCCGCTCGGGCGCGCGCGGGTTGGTGAACGCTTCGCGGGACAGCACCCAGGCGGACTCCGGAATGCCGCCCTCCGAGGTCAGCGTCTCCTTGCCGCCGATCGTAACGCCCCAGAGACCGCGATTCACCGAGTAGGCCGCGCCGTACGGGGGCACCGGCAGCTTCCGCTCCTCGAGATATTTCAGCTGCTCCGGGCGCTTGAAGGCCCGGTCGCGCACCGGCGCGATGATCTCCAGGTCGGGCGCGAGCGTGCGCAACGCCACCTCGAAGCGCACCTGGTCGTTGCCCGCCGCGGTGCAGCCGTGCGCGACCCGCGTGGTGCCGAGCGCGAGCGCGATCTGCGCGATGGTCTGTGCCTGGAGCACGCGTTCGGCGCCGACGCACAGCGGATACAGCTGTCCGCGGCGCACGTTGCCCATGATCAGGAATTTCAGCACCTGATCGAAATAGGCGCCGCGGGCGTCGATCAGCCGGTGGTCGATCGCGCCCAGGCGGCGCGACCGGTCGGCCAGCATGGCCGCCGCGGCGGCGTCGATGCCGCCGGTGTCCACCGTGACGGTGATGACCGGCCGTCCGAGGGTCTCCGTCAGCCAGGGCACCAGGAAGGAGGTGTCGAGACCGCCGGAAAATGCCAGAAGGATGGGCTCGCCGCCCGTAGTCGAGGTGCTGGTCATGAGTGTCAGATTCCGAAGATTGCGAGGAGGCGTTCGCCGAGTTTGCGCTGGTCGCGTGCGCTGCGTGTGGCGATGAATATGGTGTCGTCGCCGGACAGGGTGCCGACGACCTCCGGCCAGGCGGCCGCGTCGATGGCGACGGCGACGCTTTGCGCGGCGCCGATCGGGGTCTTGAGTATCGTCAGATTCGGTCCGGCGGTGAGCCGCGCGCCGACGAACCGGCGCAGCGTCGAGAAGTCGCTCCGCGGCCGCGCCGCCTGGTCCGCCAGCACGTACCGGCGGCCGACCTTGGCCACGCCGAGTTCGCGCAGGTCGCGGCTGATGCTCGACTGCGTCGCGGCGTGGCCGCGCTTGCGCAGCACGTCGACGAGCTCCGACTGGCGCTCGATCGTGTGTTCGCGCAGGATTTTCGCCAGGAGGTTGCGGCGCGCCGGTGCGCTGTTGGCGTCGATCATCGCGGCGGGTTCTTTGCAGCTTGCATAAATTTGCGCGCATCCTGCATAAAAATGCAAGCGCTGTCAATCGACGGCGCCGCCGCCTGGAGACATTCCGGCCGAAGCCTTGTAGGCTGGCGCAATCTTGCTGGACACGATCGACATAGAGACCGGCGCGGCCCCGGACGCCGCGGTCATCTGGCTGCACGGCCTGGGCGCCGACGGGCACGACTTCGAGCCGGTCGTGCCGCAGCTCGTCCGCGGCCGCGAACGGGCGTGGCGGTTCGTGTTCCCGCATGCGCCGATCCGGCCGGTCACGCTCAACAACGGCATGCGCATGCGCGCCTGGTACGACATCAAGAGTCTCGACCGCCGCTCCACCGACGACCTCGAGGGGTTCCGCGACACCGACGCGCGCCTGAGGGAATTGATCGCGCGGGAAGCGGCGCGCGGCGTCGCCGCGAACCGGATCGTGCTCGGCGGGTTCTCCCAGGGCGGCGCCGCCTCCCTGTACACCGCGCCGCGCCTGCCCGAGCGCCTGGCGGGGGTCATGGCCCTGTCCTGTTACCTGCCGGCCGCGGCGCGCCTCGAGGCCGAGCGCTCCGCGGCCAATCAGCAGACGCCGATTTTCATGGCGCATGGGCTTGCGGACAACGTGCTGCACCCGGCGCTCGGCACGGAGTCCCGGGATATGCTGCGATCCCTGGGTTACCACGTCGAATGGCACGAGTATCCGATGCCGCACAGCGTCTGCGTGGAGGAACTCGACGCGATCCGGGAATTCCTGCTGCGCGTGCTGGGCTGAGCTTCGCGGCATTGGTTGCGTCCGCGTGACAGCCGCGGTGCACCGAAGTAAGCTCTAGACCGGCATTCGCAAGCGGAGTCAGTCATCGTGAGCACGATTTCCAGTACGCCGGCCGACAAGAAGCGTAGCGCGACCGCGGCCCGGCTGCGGCTCGCCGCCGCCCGCAGCGCCGCCGCCGCCGACAAGGCGAAGGATGCGGTGCGCGCCGCCAAACTCGGTCTGAAGGAAGCGCGCAAGGCGTGGAAGACCGCCAAGAAGGCCGCCAAGGA
>JBBISV010000054.1:0-18081 GCA_037441085.1 Gammaproteobacteria bacterium
GTCGAGCGCGATCAGGCGCGCGTCCAGACGGCGCTGATCCTCGACGCTTTCGCCGATCAGCAGGTCGCGGATCGGACCGCCGACGTGCTCGACCGCCTTACGCACGCCCTTGCCGCCGTACCGGCGCGGATCGGCGTCGCGCAGCTCGACCGCCTCGCGCGTGCCGGTCGACGCCCCCGACGGGATCGCCGCCCGCCCGACGATGCCGCCGTCCAGCACCACGTCCGCCTCGACGGTCGGATTGCCGCGGGAATCGATGATTTCCCGACCGCGTACATCGACGATGCGACTCATAGCAGGCTTTCCTCAAAGGGTTGTTGTTTGACTGATCGATCGATCTCGACGAGCGTCGCGAGCAGCGACGCCATGCGTCCCAGCGGCCAGGCGTTCGGCCCGTCCGACAGCGCCCGCGCCGGATCGGGGTGCGTCTCCATGAACAGGCCCGCGACGCCGGCGGCGACCGCGGCGCGCGCGAGCACCGGAACGAACTCGCGCTGACCGCCCGAGGAGTCGCCGCGCCCGCCGGGCAGTTGAACCGAGTGGGTCGCGTCGAAGACCACCGGACACCCCGTCGCCCGCATGACCGCGAGCGAACGCATGTCGGCGACCAGGTTGTTGTAACCGAAGCTGAAGCCGCGCTCGCAGACCATGATCTGCTCGTTGCCCGTCGAGCGCGCCTTGTCGACGACGTTCCGCATCTCCCACGGCGACAGGAACTGGCCCTTCTTGACGTTGACGGGCCTGCCCTGGGAGGAGACCGCGACGATGAAATTGGTCTGCCGGCACAGGAACGCCGGAGTCTGCAGCACATCGACAACCGCCGCGACCTCGCCGAGCGGGGTGTCCTCGTGCACGTCGGTGAGCACCGGCACGCCGATTTGCGAGCGCACCTTGTCGAGCGCCTTCAGGCCGGCGGCGATGCCGGGGCCGCGGAAGCTCGCGCGCGACGAGCGGTTCGCCTTGTCGAAGGAGGCCTTGAACACGAAGGGCACGCCGAGCGCCGCCGTGATCTCGCGCAGGCGGCCGGCCACCTCCAGCACCAGGCCCTCGCTCTCGATCACGCACGGACCCGCGATCAGAAACAGCGGTCGATCGACGCCGACGTCGAATCCGGCGAGCTTCATGCGGTGGCGCGGCCGGGGCGCAGCGCGGCGCGGTATTCGCGCGCGGCGCGCACGAACCCGGAGAACAGCGGGTGGCCGTCACGGGGGGTCGACGTGAATTCCGGGTGGAACTGGCTCGCGACGAACCACGGATGGGAAGGCAGTTCGATGAACTCGACCAGCCCGTCGACTGAAAATCCGGAGAAGCGCATGCCGCCGGCGGTCAGCTCGTCGAGATAGTTGTTGTTGAACTCATATCGGTGCCGGTGGCGCTCGAAGATCGACTCCTTGCCGTACAGCGAATGCGCCAGCGATCCCGGCACCAGGCGCGCCTCCTGGGCGCCGAGGCGCATGCTGCCGCCGAGATTGGTCTTCTCGTCGCGGACCTGCTGACCGCGGGCGAGGTCCTGCCACTCGGTGATCAGCGCGATCACCGGATGGTTGGTGGCACGGTCGAATTCGGTGCTGTTCGCGCCCTTCAAGGACAGCGCGTTGCGCGCATATTCGATGATCGCCAGCTGCATTCCGAGGCAGATGCCGAGATACGGCACGCGGTTCTCGCGCGCGAATCGTATCGCCTGGATCTTGCCCTCGACGCCGCGGTCGCCGAATCCGCCCGGAACGAGGATCGCGTCCATGTTCCGCAGCGCTCCGGGCCCGGAGCGCTCGATGTCCTCGGACTCGAAATAGTGGATGTTGACGCGGGTGCGGGTCTTGATTCCGCCGTGCATCAGGGATTCGTTGAGCGAGATGTAGGAATCGCGGATCTGGACGTACTTGCCGACCATCGCGATGTCCACGACGGCCTCCGGATTCTGCTTCGCCGCGACCACGGCGCGCCAGTCGGAAAGATCCGTGGGCGGCGCCTCGAGCCGCAGCTTGTCGACGATGATGTCGTCGAGGTCCTGTTCGTGCAGCAGCAGCGGAATCTTGTAGATGTCGTCGGCGTCGATCGCCGAGATCACCGCGCGCTCCTCGACGTTGGTGAACAGCGCGATCTTGCGGCGCTGTTCATCGGGCAGCGGTTGCGCGCAGCGGCACAACAGGATGTCCGGCTGGATGCCGATGCCGCGCAGCTCCTTGACGGAATGCTGGGTGGGCTTGGTCTTGATCTCGCCGGAACCGCCGACGACCGGCACGAGCGTCAGATGCATGTACAGCGCGTGATTGCGCCCGACCTCGACGCCCATCTGGCGGATCGCCTCGAGAAACGGCAGGGACTCGATGTCGCCGACGGTGCCGCCGATCTCGACCATGCAGACGTCGGCGTTGCCCGCCCCCATCCGGATCCGGTACTTGATCTCGTCCGTGATGTGCGGGATGACCTGGACCGTCGCACCGAGGTAATCGCCGCGCCGCTCCTTGGCGATCACGCGCTCGTAGATGCGCCCGGTGGTGAAGTTGCTGTTGCGGCCGGTCGTCGTGCGCACGAAGCGCTCGTAGTGCCCGAGGTCGAGGTCGGTTTCGGTGCCGTCCGCGGTCACGAACACCTCGCCATGCTGGAACGGGCTCATCGTTCCCGGATCGACGTTGATGTAGGGGTCGAGCTTGACCATGCTCACCTTGAGGCCGCGTGCCTCGAGGATCGCGCCCAGGGACGCCGATGCGATGCCCTTGCCGAGCGAGGAAACGACCCCGCCGGTGACGAAAACGAATCTGGTCATGATGGGTCACCGCCGCCGATAAATGCCCGGGTCGCGAACCGGTTTCGATCCGCTTCGCGCGAGCATGAAGCCAATAGGGAATAACGAGAATTCGACGGGAATTCAGGTTAGCAGATCGCGCGCGCCGCGGCAATCGAGTCAGTCGAACGCGGGCGCCTCGTCCCAGGCGACGCAAAGCCCCGGTCCGCGCGATTCGACGCGCCAGCGCGCGTCCATCCACAGGTCGCCGACCCCGATCAATTCGGCGCCCGCGTACAGAAACGGCAGCGCGCCGCGCATCCACGGCAGCACCCCCTCGGCCTGGCACAGGTGCTGCACTGTCCGCGTGGCCGCGGCCGGCGCCGGCCTCAAGGATTCGCCGCCACGGCGTCCGCGCACCGTGAGCGTGGCGGGCAGTCGCCACGGCGCGAAGCCGCCCGGTCCCGGCGCGGCGCGCAGACGGCCGAGACCGCGGCCCAGATCGAGCGTCGGCTGGGCGCGCGGATCCCAGAGGATCTCCGACTCGAAGCGAACCGGCGATGCCGCGGCGAGGAACAGGCGGTCGCGGTAGCGGCGCAGCGCGTGCCCGCCCCAGACGACCGCCGGCGACTGATCGGCGCGCGCGTGCAGTATCTGGCGCAGCGCCTCCATCAGCCGCGCCGTCGGCGGCGGCGCGAGCGACTGCGCGGCGATCCAGCCGCGCACCGCGTTGATGCGCCGCGTGGGCGACAGCCGCCGCAGCCGTGGAATCGACAAGGCCTCGCCGTCGCGCAAGCCGCCGAGATCCTCCGCGGCTTGCGTGTTCAGCAAATCCTGCGCCGCGGCCGCGTGCTGCGCGGTCCGCGACAGCGCGCCGGCCGCACCCGGCCAGCGCTCGGCCACCCGCGGCCAGACGCGCCGCCGCAGGTAGACCCGGTCGAACCGCAGGTCCTCGTTCATGGGATCGCAAATCGTCTCGATGCCGGCGGCGGCGGCGCAACGCGCCAGATCCTCGTGCGATACCGCGAGCAAGGGCCGCAAATGCCACCCCGTCCCCAATCGGCGGCGGCGCGGCATGCTCGCGAGGCCGGCGACGCCCGAGCCGCGCAAGGCCTGCAGCAACAGGGTCTCCGCCTGATCCTCGGCATGATGGGCGGTCAGCAGGCACTCCCCGGCGGCCAGGTCACGCGCGAGCGCCGCATAGCGCGCGTCGCGCGCCTCGGCCTCGAGCGACACGCCCCGCCCGGTCACGATCGCCGGCGGATTCAGGATCGTGAGCGGCAGCGCAAGAGCCTCGCACACGCGGCCGCAGACCCGGCGGAACTCAGCCGCCGCCGCCTGCAGGCCATGATCGACGTGCACCGCGCGCACCGGCGGCAGACCGCCGGCGCGCGCCAGCGCCGCGACCATCGCCGCGAGACAGCCCGAATCGATGCCTCCGCTCAAGGCCACGACGAGCCCGGTGGCACCGGGCGGCAGCTCTTCTTCGAGAATTCGGGCGAGGGCGGCCGCCGAAAAATTCATCTCATCTCAGGCTTCGCCGAATACGCCGAACGATCTGAGGCGTGCCTGGCGGGCGTCGAGCAGCTGCGTGATCGGCATCGCCCGGAGTTCGCCCAGATGACGCAGGATCGAGGCCTTGACCGTCTCGGCCATCGCCTGCGGATCGCGATGCGCCGCGCCGTGCGGCTCCTTCAGGACTTCGTCGACCAGGCCGAGCTTCTTCAGCCGTTCGGCCGTGCCGCCCATCGCATCGGCGGCGATTTCCTTCTTGTCGGTGCTCTTCCACAGGATCGACGCGCAGCTCTCCGGCGAGATCACCGAGTACACAGCGAACTGGAGCATCACCAGCCGGTCGCAGACGCCGATCGCGAGCGCCCCGCCCGAGCCGCCCTCGCCGATGACGACCGACAGGATCGGCGCGGCCAGGTGCGACATCTCGAACAGGTTGCGCGCGATCGCCTCGCTCTGTCCGCGCTCCTCCGAACCGATCCCCGGATAAGCGCCCGGCGTGTCGATCAGCGTGACCACCGGCAGCCGGAAGCGCTCGGCCATCGTCATCAGGCGCAGCGCCTTGCGATAGCCCTCCGGCTTCGGCATCCCGTAGTTCCGCCGCACCCGTTCCTTCGTGTCGCGCCCCTTTTGATGACCGATGAGCACGACCGGAATGCCCTCGATCCGCGCCAGACCGCCGACGATCGCGAGATCGTCGCCGTACATGCGGTCGCCGTGCAGTTCCTGCCAGTCGGTGAAGATCATCGACACATAATCGAGCGTGTAGGGTCGCTGCGGGTGGCGCGCAAGCTGGGTGATCTGCCACGGCGTGAGATTCTGGAATATGTTGCTGGTCAGGGCCCGGCTCTTCGACTGGAGCCGCTTGATCTCCTCCGAGATGTTCACGCTCGAGTCCGCGCCCAGGAACCTCAATTCCTCGATCTTCGCCTCGAGCTCCGCGATGGGCTGCTCGAAATCCAAGAAATTCATCGCCATGTAGATGTTTCCTCATCGCGGACGTCGGTCCGCGGACCATACACCAAATACCATCCGTCGCGCCCCACCAACGCGGTGAGCTCGTCGAGCAGCGCACGCGTCGGCCGCACGCGCCACGCGTCGGCCAGATTGACGCGCCCCGAATACTCCGGACGGACCACCGCGACGCTCACCCCGCAGGGACCGCGCAGATGCGGCTTCAGCAGGGCCTCGAAGCGGTTCATCGCCGCCGGGCCGTCGAATTCCGCCGGCCACCGGATCCACAGCCGCCGGGCGTAGCGTTCGCGCGCCCGGTCGATGTCGATCAGGGATTTTGCCTGTACACGCCAGTCCTCGATGAAATCATCGAAGCGCAGCGCGCCGTCGATGACCAGGATCGCATCCTTGACCACAAGGTCGCGGTGCTTTTGGAACAGCTCCTCGTACAGGCTGACCTCCAGGCGCCCGCTGCGGTCATCGATGACCAGCGTGACGCGATTCGGCCGTCGTCGCACCTCGAGCACGAGCCCGGCCACGGTCACGGGCTTCGCCGCCGACCACGCGCGGCCACCCTCCACCGGCGCCGGCTTGGGCCCGCCGATGTCTGCGAGGCGCGCGCTGACCAGGAATTTCAGATCCGGCTCGTACGCCGTGATCGGATGCCCGCTGAGAAACAGCCCGAGCGTCTCGCGTTCGCCTGCGAGGCGCACCGATTCGCTCCAGTCGGGCAGCACCGCGTCGGCGGTCGACGACAGGCCGAACAGGTCGACCTGGCCGGTGCTCTGCGCGCGCGAATTCTGTTCGCCCAACTGCATCGCCTGGTCGAGCTGGGCGGCAAGCGTCGCCCGGTTGGGCCCGAGCGCATCGAGCGAGCCCGAGCGGATCAAGGCCTCCAGGACCCGCCGGTTCACCCGCTGCAGGTCGATGCGCCGGCACATGTCCGGCAGATCCTTGAACGCGCCGCGCTGCGCACGCTCCTCGACGATGGCGTCGACCGCCGAGGCCCCGACCCCCTTCACGGCCCCGAGGCCGTAGCGGATCGCGGCCGCGCCGGCGACCTTGAACTTGTAGATCGACTCGTTGACGTCGGGCGGCAGGACCTCGAGCCGCATGCTGGCGCACTCGTCGATCAAGGTGACGACCTTGTCGGTGCGGTCCATGTCGGCGGAGAGCACCGCGGCCATGAACGCGGACGGGTGATGCGCTTTCAGCCAGGCCGTCTGGTAGGAGAGCAGCGCGTAGGCGGCCGAGTGCGACTTGTTGAAGCCATAGCCGGCGAACTTCTCCATCAAGTCGAAGATATGCGTCGCCTGCGCCTCCGGCACGCCGCGCAGCACCGCGCCGTCGACGAACACCGAGCGCTGCTTGGCCATCTCCTCGGGCTTTTTCTTGCCCATCGCGCGACGCAGCAGGTCCGCGCCGCCGAGCGTGTAGCCGGCGAGGATCTGCGCGATCTGCATGACCTGTTCCTGGTAGAGGATCACGCCGTAGGTCGCGGCGAGCGCGGGCTCCAGGTCCGGATGCAGGTAATCGATCGTCGCGCCGGTCTTGTCGTGTTTCCTCGCGATGAAGTCGTCGACCATGCCGGACTGCAGCGGTCCCGGCCGGAACAGAGCGACCAGCGCCACGATGTCGCCGAAGCGGTCCGGCTGGAGCCTGCGGATCAGGTCCTTCATGCCCCGCGATTCGAGCTGGAACACGGCCGTGGTGCGGCAGCTCTTCAGCAGCTGGTAGGTCGCCGGGTCGTCCATCGGCAGCGCGCCGATGTCGAGCGGCGGCTCGCCGTCGCCGGCGCGCCCGCGGTTGATGTCGCGCACCGCCCAGTCGATGATCGTGAGCGTGCGCAGGCCGAGGAAGTCGAACTTCACGAGGCCGGCCGCCTCGACGTCGTCCTTGTCGAACTGCGTGACGGGGGTGCTGCCGCCCTCCTCGCGATACAGCGGCGTGAAATCGGTGAGGACGGACGGGGCGATCACGACGCCGCCGGCGTGCGTGCCGGCGTTGCGCACGAGCCCCTCCAGCGCGCGCGCCAGGTCGATCAGCTCGCGCACCTCACCGTCGTCCGCATAGAGACGCGCGAGCTCGTCCTCCTGTTCGAGCGCCTTGTCGAGCGTGATGCCGATCTCGAACGGGATCAGCTTCGCGATCTTGTCGACGTAGCCGTAGTTGTGGCCGAGCACCCGGCCGACGTCACGCACGACCGCCTTCGCGGCGAGCGTGCCGTAGGTGATGATCTGCGAGACGCGCTCGCGGCCGTATTTCTGCGCCACGTAGTCGATGACCCGGTCGCGCCCCTCCATGCAGAAGTCGACGTCGAAGTCGGGCATCGACACGCGTTCCGGATTCAGGAAGCGCTCGAACAACAAGTCATGCTCGATCGGATCCAGGTCGGTGATGCCGAGCGCATAGGCGACCAGGGAGCCGGCGCCGGATCCGCGCCCCGGCCCGACCGGCACGCCGGAGAGCCGCGCCCAGCGGATGAAGTCGGCGACGATCAGGAAGTAGCCGGCGAAGCCCATCTTGCAGATGACACCGAGCTCGAGCGCGAGCCGGTTGCGATACGCGTCTTCATCGCGCACCGCCGCGCCCGGCGCGGCCGCGGCGGCGAGCCGGCCGACGAGCCCGCGGCGCGACTCCTCCTGCAGGAACTCCTCGGTCGTCGTGCCGGCGGGAACCGGGTAGGCCGGCAGCATCGAGGCGCCGAGCTTGACCTCGAGCGAACAACGCTTCGCGATTTCGACCGAATTGGCCAGCAGCTCGGGCGCGTCCGCGAACAGCACGGCCATTTCAGCCGGCGTCTTGAGGTACTGTTCCTCGGTGTAGCGGCGCGCACGACCGGGGTCGGCGAGCTGGGCGCCGTCGTGGATGCAAACCCGCGCCTCGTGCGCCTCGAAGTCCGCGCGCGCGAGAAAGCGGACGTCATTGGTCGCGACCGCCGGCACCCCGCGCGCGCAGGCGAGGTCGAGCGCCGCCTCGGTACAGGCGCGCTCCCCGGGCCGCCCGGTGCGCTGAGCCTCCAGGTAGAAGCGATCCCCGCACAGGTCGAGCCAGGCGTCGAGACAGCGCGAGGCCTCGTCCTCCCGACCGCGCGCGAGCGCCGCGCCGATGTCGCCCTGAGCGGCGCCGGACAGCACGATCAACCCGCCCAATTGCTCCCGATCGAGCCACGCGCGCTCGAGCATCGGCATGCCGCCGTGCTGGCCCTCGAGATACGAACGCGTGACCAGCTGCGTCAGGTGCCGGTAGCCCGCCAGGTTCTGGCACAGCAGCACCAGGCGCGCAGGCTGGGCGCGCTCGCCCGCCTCACGAATCCACGCATCGACCCCGATCACCGGCTTGATGCCGGCACGTTGGGCCTCCTTGTAGAACTTCACCATCGCGAACAGATTGCTCTGATCGGTCAGCGCGACCGCCGGCATCGACGCGGAGGCGGCGGCCGCCATCAGGTCGGGCACGCGCACGATGCTGTCGACGAGCGAATACTCGGTGTGCACTCGCAGATGCACGAAAGAGTTCATGACAGCGCCTGTGTCTGCGCCCGCGCGGCGGCGGCCACCGGCGCAAAGGAGCGTCGATGCAGCGGGCTCGGGCCGTGAATCCGCAACAGCCGGCGATGGAGCGCGGTCGCATAGCCCTTGTGGCGCGCGAATTCATACTGCGGATAGAGCGCGTCGGCGCGCTCCATGTACTCGTCGCGCGCGGTCTTCGCCAGTATCGACGCCGCGCTGATCGCGACCACGGTCGCGTCGCCGCCCACGACCGCGCGCGCGCTCATCGCGCGGCCGAGGCCGCCGAGCGCGGGCAGGCTGTCGCCGTCGATCAGCAGCCGCTCGGGCGGCAGCGCGAGCGCGAGCACCGCGCGCCGCATCGCCAGGTGCGTCGCGCGCAGGATGTCGAGTGCGTCGATTTCGGCCGGATCCGCCCAGCCGATGCCGTAGGAGAGCGCGGCGGCGCGGATCGCGCGCGCGAGCCGCGAGCGCTCGCGCGGGGCCAGCGTCTTCGAATCGGCGATTCCGTTGATTTTCGCGGCGCCGCCCAGGATCACCGCCGCGGCCACCACGGGGCCGGCCAGCGGTCCGCGTCCCGCCTCGTCGATGCCGGCGACCAGACGCTTCATCGCCCCTCCGTCCGTCCCAGCAGCGCGAGGATCGCGCGCGCCGCGCCCGCGCTCGCATCGCGGCGCAGCTGCGCGTGGATGCGGGCGAATTCCACGCCGATTTCCTCCCTCCGCACCGTGTCGGTCAGCCACGCCAAGAGCTCCGCTCCGATCGCTTCCGGGACGATGTCCGACTGGAAATACTCGCCGACGAGGCGCCGGTCCGCAAGCAGATTTGGCTGCGCGAAAAAGCGCGATTTGACGATCCGCATGCGCCGCAGCAGCCAGGCGGTCGCCGCCCCCAGCCGGTAGATCACGACCATCGGACGCTTGCACAGCGCGCACTCCAGGCTGGCCGTTCCGGAGGCGACGAGCACGGCGTCGGCGGCGATCATCGCGGTCTGCGCCTGGCCGTCGATCAAGCGGACCTTCGCCGCGGGCGCGGCGTCCCCGACCTCGCGCGCGAAGATTTCGCGAATCGCCGCGCTCGCCATCGGCGCCACGTACTCGAGGTCCGGCCGCCGCGCCGAGAGCCAGCGCAGCGTCGCCGCGAAATCCGGCGCGAGCCGCCGCACCTCGCCGCGGCGGCTCCCGGGCAGGAGCGCGATCACCGACGCGCCGGCGGCAATCCCGAGGGCCGCACGCGCGGACGCGCGATCCACCTCGAGCGGGATCTGATCGGCGAGCGGATGACCGACGAACTCGGCCGCGAGGCCCTGTTCGTCGTAGAAGCGCTTTTCGAACGGCAGCAGGCACAGCACCAGATCGACCGCGTCGCGCATGCCCGCCACCCGGCCCTGGCGCCAGGCCCAGACCTGGGGGCTCACGTACTGAACCGTCGGAATTCCGGCCGCCCGCAGCCGGCGCGCGAGCCCCAGATTGAATTCCGGGGCGTCGATTCCGATGAACACGTCGGGGCGGGCCTGCGTCAGGCGGCGGCGCATGCTGCGGCGCAGTCCAAGAAGCCGCGGCAGCTCCAGCAGGATCTCGAACAGGCCCATGACCGCGAGCGATTCCGACGGCTCCCAGGCATCCATCCCCTGGGCCCGCATTTTTGGTCCCGCGATTCCGAAGAATTGTGCGTCCGGCGCGAGCGTCCGCAGAGCTTTGATCAACTCGGCGCCGAGGGTGTCGCCCGACGCCTCCCCCGCCACCAGTCCGACCCGCAAAGGAACCGGCATCGCGCTACCGGACGATGCTGCGCGAACTTTGCTTGATGAACGCGACGAACGGGGCGATTTCCGGCTGGGTGAGCGACACCCGCTCCAGCTCCTCGAGCGCCGCGCCGAGCTTGAGTCCCGAGCGGTACAAGGTGCGATACGCGCGCCGGATGTTGCGGATCTGCTCCGTCGTGAAGCCGCGGCGCTTCAGGCCCTCGGCGTTGACGCTGTGCGGCACCGCCGGCTGGCCGATCGCCATCACGTACGGCGGCACGTCGCGGGTGATCGCCGCGTTGTTGGCGATGAAACAATGGGCGCCGATGCGCGCGTGCTGGTGCACCGCTGACAACCCGCCCATGATCACCCAGTCGCCAACCTCGACGTGGCCGCCCAGGGTCGCGCAATTGGCCATCACGACCTTGTTGCCGACCTGGCAATCGTGGGCGACGTGCGCGTACGACATCAACAGGTTGTCGTCGCCGATGCGCGTGACGCCGCGGTCGTGCGTCGTGCCGCGGTTGACCGTGACGAATTCCCGGAAGACGTTGCGGTCCCCGATCTCCAGCCGCGTCGGCTCGCCCCGGTACTTCTTGTCCTGCGGCGCGTCGCCGATCGACGCGAATTGGAAGATCTGATTGTCCCGGCCGATCCGGGTCGGGCCGTTGATGACCGCGTGCGGTCCGATCCGCGTGCCGCTGTCGATCGTCACGTCGTCCCCGATGATCGTGAACGGCCCGACGTGGACGTCCGCCCCGAGCTCGGCCCGCGGCGAGATGATCGCGCGCGAATCGATCATTGGGCCTCTCCGCCGTTGTCTCCCACCTTGGTCTCGGGCGCCACCATGATCTCGGCCGATGCGACCTCGAGCCCGTCGACTTCCGCGACACCATGAAATTTCCAGATGCCCTTGATCGCGCGCAGCAGCGTCGCCTTCAGCATGATCTGATCGCCGGGTTCGACCGGCCGGCGGAACCGGGCCTTGTCGATCGCGACGAAGTAGAACCGCGTGTTGTCGGTCGGCACGACCCCCGCCGTCTTGAACGCGAGGATGCCGCAGGCCTGGGCAAGCGCCTCGATCAGGATCACGCCCGGCATCACCGGCCGGTGCGGGAAATGACCCGGAAAATACGGCTCGTTGAAGGTCACGTTCTTCAAGGCGAGGATGCGTTCGCCGGGGACGCATTCCAGGACCCGATCCACCAGCAAAAAAGGGTACCGGTGCGGCAGCTGCCGCATGATCGCCTCGATATCCAGCTTGAGGGGTTCGGTCATCATCGCTCCTTAAAAAAACCGGTACAGAGGGCCTCAGGTCCGCGGATTGCCGCGCCCCAGGCGCCGCAGCCGCGCCACGGTGCGACGCCATTCGGCGGTCGGCGCCGCGGGAATCCCGGCCGAGTAGCTGCCGGACTCGCGGATCGACGCGCTGACCAGCGTGAAGCCGGTCACCGCGACATCATCGGCGATCGACAGATGGCCGGCAAAGCCCACCATGCCGCCGATCATGCAACGCCTGCCGATCGAGGTGCTGCCGGAGATGCCGGTGCAGGCCGCGATCGCCGTGTGCTCACCGATCGACACGTTGTGCCCCACTTGGATCTGATTGTCGAGTTTGACGCCGTTCTCGATCACCGTGTCGTCGATTGACCCCCGGTCGATCGTCGTATTGGCGCCGATCTCCACGTCATCGCCGATGCGCACGCCGCCCAGCTGCGGCACCTTGACCCAGGCATCCGCGTCGCGCGCGAATCCGAAGCCGTCCGAACCCAGGACCGCGCCCGGATGCACGATGCAGCGCGCCCCGATCCGCACCCCCGCGCCGACCGTGACGCGCGCAAGCAGCCGCGAATCGTCACCGACGCGCGCCGCCCGCTGGATCACGCAGCCCGGTCCGACGCGGACCCGCGCCCCGATTTCGACGCCCTCCTCGATCACGCAATGGGCCGCGATCGTCGCGCTGGGCGCGATCCTCGCGTCCGCCGCGACGACCGCCGTCGCGTGCACGCCGGGCTCGGCCGCCGGCCCCGGGTGCAGCAGCGTCGCGATCCGCGCATAGGCGAGATAGGGATTCGAATCGATCAGCACCGCCGTCGCGCAATGCGCGGCATCGGCCTCGCTCAGGACGACGGCCGTCGCCGACGTCGTCCCGAGATGACGCCGGTAACGGCTGTTCGCGAGGAAGCTGATCGCGCCGGGCGAGGCGTTCGGCAGGGTCGCCACGCGCGACACCCGCAACGCGGGGTCGCCACGCAGGCAGAGCCCGAATCGAACCGCCAGCTCGCCCAGGCTGTGTTCGTCGGTCTGCACCTGTGCACGCGACCCGCGATCCCTTCGGGCGCTCCGGCGGCTATTGCTTCGTGCCGCCGGCTTTCTTCGCCGCGCCGCCGGTCGTGTCCGGCAGGTTCACAGGCTTCGTCATCAACACCGCGAGCACGGCCGGCGTGATATCGAAGCTGTCCTTCGCGTAGAACACGCCGTCCCCGAGGATCAGGTCGAAGCCCTTCGCCTTCGCATAATCCTGGACCTGGAGCAGCAGGTAGCGCTGCACCTTGCCGAGTTCGGCGTTGCGCTGCGCATTGACGTCATCCTTGAAGGAGCTCGCCTTGCTCTGGAACTCGCTCTGTTCGTCGCGCAGCGCGGTTTCGGCCTTGACGCGCTCGGTGTCGGCCATCATCGGGCCCTCGCGCTGCAGCTTCGCATCCTGGGTCTTCAGGTCGCTCTGCATCGACAGCAGCTCGCGCTGGCGGGGCGCGAACTCCGCCTCCAGCGACTTCATCGCGGCCTTGGTCTGCGGGGCTTCCTGCAGCAATTGTTGGAAATTGACGACGCCGATCTTGGTCTCGGCGCTGGCGGGTCCCGCGACCGCGAGGCCGCAAACGCAGAGGGCGAGCAGCGGGATAGTGCGAATGAAGGTCGACATGTTGACGTTGAGTCCTCGAATGTTGGGTTGGATCAAAATGCCTGTCCGATGGAAAACTGGAACCGCTCGGTTTCGTCGCCGTACCTGATCAGGTCCCCGTGATAGGCATTCAAGGGGATGCCGTAGGAGAACCGGAACAGGCCCAGCGGCGCCAGCCACTCCACCGCGAGACCGGCCGAACGTCTCAATTGATTATAGCTGAAATGGTAGTTGACCGGCGTCACGCCGTCGAGACCGTAAAATTTGATCTTGTTGCCGGTCTGGAACACGTTCCCCATGTCGTAAAACAGGCTGACCCGCGCCGCGCTCTGCCATTTCTCGGGGACCGGCAGGATCAACTCCAGGCGGTTGACGACCCGGAAATTGCCGCCGTAGGGATTGCCGATGCCGATGTTGTCCCGGGGGCCCAGGCGCGACTCGCGGTAGCCACGGATGCTGTCGGGTCCGCCGGCGAAATAGTTCAGGTACGGCGGCAGGGCGGTCGTGCGGCCGAGCGGCGAGGCATAATCCAGCGACGCGTTCTCCGACAGCACGAACTGGCGCCACAGGGGCACGTACTTGATGAACGCGTAGTTCAGCGCGTAGTAGCGCACGTTGCTGAACGGCGCGGCGATGCGCCCGGACAGGGAGTTGCGCGTGCCGCGGGTCGCGAACAGGGCCCTGTTTCGCGAGTCCATCGACCAGCCGGCGCTCAGCTCGTAGGTGTAGAAATCCGTGCCGTAGACCGTGTACGGATTGTCGAGCGAATTGACCACGCCGTCGCCGTTGGTGTCGGCGATGATCCGCGAGAACGTGTTGCCGTTCGACTTGACCCAGTCGACCGCCTGCTGCGCGCTGTAGCCCTGGGAGGTCACGAGCGAGTTCTTGTTGGCCGAGAGGCCGAGCTCCACGTACTGGTACTCGCTGATCGGATAGGAGTACGTGACCGCGCCGGTCAGCTGCTTGGTGCCGAACACCGACGACGAGGACACGAACTGGGTGATGTCGCGGTAGGTGAACGACGTGGTGCGCGATATGCCGTCGATGGTGGTGTACGGATTCGTGTGCGAGAACGTGTAGGTCTTGCTGTATTTGCCGGCGTTGACCTCGAGCGCGATGCGGTCGCCGGTGCCCATGAAGTTGCTGTGCACGAAGTTGCCCTGGAGGCTGAACTTCTGCGCGTCCGAGTAGCCGATGCCGCCGCCGAACTGGCCGGGCAGGCCCTCCTTGATGTCGTAGTTCACGTCGACCAGGTCCGCGCTCCCGGGCACGGGCTTGGTGTCGAACGAGACCTTCTTGATGTACGGCAGCCGCTGGATGCGCTCCTTGGAGCGCTCCAGCGCGGAGTTCGACAGCCATCCGCCCTCGAGCTGGCGCATCTCGCGCCGCAGCGTCTCGTCGTTGATCGCCGATTCGTTGTTGAAATTGATGTGGCGTACGTAGACCCGGTTGCCGGGCTCAATGTAGAACGTCAGCGCCACGGTGTCCGTCTTCTCGTCGGCCGTCGGCACCGGATCGATCTTGGCGAACGCGTAGCCGTCCGCGCCGAGGCGGTACTTCATCAGTTCCTGCGAACTCGTGATCAGCTTGCGGTCATAGGTCATCCCCGGCTGGATCAGCAGCAGGCGGCGCAGATCCGCCTCCGGCACGACCATCGTCCCCGCGAGCTTGATCTTCGACACCTTGAACACATGGCCCTGCGTGATGTTCACCGTGATGAACATGTCATGCTTCTCGGGCGTGATCGTCACCTGCGTCGAGTCGATGTGGAAGTTGGCGTAGCCGCGGTCCATGTAGTACGAGCGGATCTTCTCCAGGTCGCCCTGCAGGGATTCGCGCGAATAGCGGTCGTCCTGCTTGTACCAGGAGAGCCAGTTCGGCGTCTTGAGCTCGAGCGTGTCGAGCACCGCCTTCTCCTTGAACGCGGTGTTGCCGACCAGGTTGATCTCGCGGATCACCGCGCGCTTGCCCTCGACGATGTGGATCGCGATGTCGACCTTGTTGCCCGGCACGTCCTTGACCTTGGCGTCGATCTGGACGGCGTACTTGCCGCGGCTGAAATACTGGTCCGTGAGGTACTGCTTGACCTCGTCGAGCACCGAACGGTCGAAGATCTTGCCCTCGGCGAGGCCGACGTCGCGCAGGCTCTTCTTCAGGTCGGGGGTCTTGATGTCCTTGTTGCCCTTGATCGTGAATTTCTCGATCGACGGGCGCTCGATGACCACGACGATCAAGGTGTTGCCGTCGCGGCGCATCTCGACGTCGCGAAAGAACCCGGTCGCGTACAGCGCCCGCATCGCCTCGCGGATGCGCTGATCGTCGAGGTGGTCGCCGATGTTGATCGGCAGGTAGTTGAAAACCGTGCCCTCGGATATGCGTTGGAGACCCTCGACACGGATGTCGCCGACGGTGAACTGCGCAGGATCGGGCGCCGCCTGCGCGCGCACGATCGACACCGGCTGGACGGCGATCAGCGCCGCGCCGAAAAGACCGAGTTCAACCCGCACGCGAAAAAAACCGGCTGGATTTCCGCAGAAGTTCGGCGCGCGGAGAACGCTCCGCGCAAGGCTCGAATTTAGGATGTGGCATGTTTTCCAATCAGTTCCAGTGTCTTGAAATATCGTTGTAGAACGCGAGACTCATCAGCAGGACCAGCAGCGCAACCCCCAGTTGTTGCCCGAACAGCTGCATCTTCTCCGAAATCGGGCTCCCTTTGACGCCCTCGATCAATTGGTACAGCACCTGGCCGCCGTCCAGCAGCGGGACGGGCGCGAGATTCAGCACGCCGAGGCTCACGCTGATGATCGCCAGGAACGACAGGAACGCTCCCGCCCCGAGGTAGGCGCTGATCCCGGCGTACTCCGCGATGCTGATCGGCCCGCTGATGTTGCGCGCGGACACCCGCCCGGTCGTGATCCGCCACAGCATCTGCACCGTCAGCGCGGACATCTCCCAGGTTCGGTGCACGCCCCGCACGAGCGCCTCGGCGGGTCCCGAGCGGCGGGTCACGATCAGTCCCGGCGGCCAGGACCGGGGGCCGTCCGAGATCGTGATCCCGAGCCGGCCGACGGTCGCGCCGTCGACGCGGACCGCCGGGATCGCGGCCGACAGGCGGACCCTGGCGCCGGCGCGCTCGACATCGATCGCCAGCGTCCGGCCGGCCGCGGCGCTCACCGCGGCGACGAACGCGTCGCTGTTGGCGAGCGTCCGGCCGTCGATGGCGACCAGGCGGTCGCCGGGCGCAAGGCCGGCACGCGCGCCGGCGCTCGCCGAAGGCACCGTGCGCACCGTCGCGGTCGCGGTCCAGCTGGCCAGATCAAAGCCGAGCCCGGGCAGGAGACGGCCGGGTTCGGTCAACGCCAGCCGGTCGCCGCCGTAGCTCAGACGCAGCGGCAGCCGCTCCCCGCCGCGCTGCACCGTGAGGGGCACCGCGCCGCCGGCGGAGAAGCGGGTGAGCAGCGCGATCTGCAGCTCCTCGGTGTCGGGGGTGGCCTGATCGCCGACCCGGACGATCTGGTCGCCGCGTCGCAGCCCCGCCGCCGCCGCCGGACTGGACGGCAGAACGTCGCCGACGACCGGCTTGACGGCCTGGGTGCCGATCATCGCGAGCACCGCGTAGAGCGCGGCGGCAAACAACAAATTCATCGCAGGTCCCGCGAGCAGCACCGCGACGCGCTGCAGGATCGGCCGGCGCGTGAAGGAGCGGTGCAGTTCCGCGGCGCTGACCTCGCCCTCGCGCTCGTCCAGCAGCTTCACGTAGCCGCCGAGCGGCACCGCCGACAGACAGTACTCGGTTCGATCCGGCGCCCGACCTATTTTGGTGACCAGCGGCGTGCCGAAACCGATGCTGAACCGCAACACCTTGAAGCCCAGGCGCTTCGCGACCCAGTAGTGGCCGAATTCATGGACCGCGACCAGGATCCCGATCGCCGCCAGGAAGGAACCGAGAAAAATCAAGATCCTCAAAGGTAAGCTCCTCGCGCGGGCTTTATCAACGCGGCGGCCAGCCGGCGTGCCGCGGCATCCGCGTCCAGCACGTCGCCGAGCTCCCTGACGGTACAGGAATCGAGGCGCTGCAAGACTTCGTCAATGACCGCGGCAATGCCGGTAAAGTTCAAGCGCCGGTCGAGAAACGCCTGCACCGCCACCTCGTTCGCGGCATTCAGCACCGCGGGAGCCGTGCCCCCGGCCCGGGAGGCCGCCCGGGCGAGACCGACGCTCGGAAAGCGAACGTGGTCCGGAGGCTCGAATTCCAGACGGGCGATCACGGCGAGATCCAGGGATTGTACACCGGACTCGATCCGCTCCGGCCACGCGAGCGCCTGCGCGATCGGGGTGCGCATGTCCGGCGCGCCCAACTGGGCGAGCACCGAGCCGTCGACGTATTGGACCAGCGAATGCACCACGCTCTGCGGATGCACGACGATCTGGACCGCGGACTCCGGCAGGCCGAACAGCCAGGTCGCCTCGATGACCTCGAGACCCTTGTTCATCAAGGTGGCCGAATCGACTGAAATCTTGCGCCCCATCTTCCATTTCGGATGCGCGCAGGCCTGTTCCGGGGTCATGTGCGGCAACAGCGCGGCATCGGTGGTGCGGAACGGCCCGCCGGAAGCCGTCAGGATCACGTGGGCAACGCCGCGCGCGGGCGCGCCGGGAAGGTACTGCGCCGGCATGCATTGGAATATCGCGTTGTGTTCGCTGTCGATCGGGATCAGCGCGGCGCCGGCCGCCT
>JBBISV010000055.1:0-17872 GCA_037441085.1 Gammaproteobacteria bacterium
ACAGCACGGAAATGTACGTAGCCGGCCTTCGCCGGCGGGATGCGCCGGCCGGATGCGTCCGCAACACGTGCCTGCGGCAAGCGCCTATTGCATGCGGTCGGCCGGAGCGCCGAAAATCGGCCGGACCGAAGGAGGTTCAAATGAATTCACCGCCGAGCCGCGCAGCCGCCGCCGACGCGACCGCCGCAGACGCGACCGCAGCGCCCGGTCCCGACCACGCAGATCGACACGCGATGATCAGCGAAGCGGCGTACCGGCTCGCCGAGGCGCGCGGGTTCGCGCCAGGCCATGAACTCGAGGATTGGTTGGTCGCCGAAGCGGAAGTGGATCAGCGGCTCTACGGCGAGGGCCGGCTGTTCTAGCCGGCGCGAAGCTCGGCGATCGCCGCCCGCACCCGGTCGACCGCGCCGGGATCCTCGGTGTCCACCGCCACGACCGCACCGCCCTCATCCGGCGCCAGCGGGTCGAAGTTTTTCAGCTGTCGCTCGAGCACGCCGCGATCGGCGTCGGAGGGGTCGGACATCGCGAGGCAGCGACGCTCGATGCGCTCGATCAGCACCGGCTTCGGCGCGCCGCAGGACACCCACAGCAAGGCCACGCCGCGGCGCGCGGCCAACGCGCGAAACAAGTCCCGCGCCGGGCGGCGCAGGCTGGCCGCGTCGACGATCGTCGGCATGCCGCCCTGAAGGCAGCCATCGGCGCAGGTCACGAGGTGCGCATAGGTGCGTTCGTCCTCCTCGGGCGTGTGCAGGGCCGTCGAGGCCAGCCGCCTGCGCTCGACGTCGGAGCGGATGCGGATCGCGCCCTGCGTCGGTTCGAGGCGCTCGCTCAACCAGGACTTGCCCGAGCCGGACGGGCCGTGCATCACGATCAGGACCGGCGGCCTTGGGTGCATGAAGGCGGCGGCCGTGCGTACGCGCGACTCGAAGCGCGCCCCGAACTGCGGGGCCCGGCGGGCATCGCCTTCCGCCGCGAGGGCATCGACCATCGCGCGCACCAGCGCGCGGTTCGCCGCATAGAAGGGCAGAAGCGCCACGCCGCCGTAATCGCCCGTCGTCTCCAGATACTGGTTCAGGAACGCCGCGGCGAGATCCTGGCGCCGATGGGCGTGCAGGTCCATCACCAGGAACGCGGCGTCGTTCATCACGTCGATCCAGCGCAGTCCCGGGTCGAATTCCAGGCAGTCGAACGGCGTCAGCCTGCCCTGCCAGCGGGTGATGTTGCGGGCGTGCAGATCGCCGTGGCACTCGCGGATGAAGCCGGCCGATTCGCGTCCGCGGAACGCGTCCAGGCGTCGCCGCAGCACGTCGTGCGTCCAGTCGATCAGCGCGCCGAGTTCGGCGATGTCGAGTCCCGCGTCCAGGTGCGCGAGCAACGTCGCCAGGTTGCCGAGCGCCGCGTCGCGCATGCGGGTGGTGGCGGTGAAGGCCTGCGTGCCGGCCGCCCGCGCGGCGGTGAGGTGAAAACGGGCGACGTGCCCGCCCAGGGCGGCAAGTTCGGCGGCGGAGGCCTCGCCGCGCTCGAGCAGAGCCGACAGTTCCTGGGAACGGTCGAACTGGCGCATCCACACCGCGTATTCGATCGCGGCGCCGGGGCCGCCCACGTGGATGCCGGCCGGCCCGCGCACGATCCCGACGACGCCAAGGTACAGGTCCGGCGCGAGGCGGGCGTTCAGGCGCAGTTCCTCCTCGCACAGGAACCGGCGCCGTTCGAGCGTGCGCATGTCGAGGAACTCGAGCGCGACCGGCTTTTTGATCTTGTACGCATACCGGCCGGTCAGCGCGATCATCGACGTGTTCGTCTGCAGCACTTCGATCGGTCCGACCTCGTGCGGATACGCGGTCGCCGCGAGCAGCTCCTCCGGCTCGAGGGTGGCGGGGACGGCGTCGGCGCAGGGGGTGCGAGCCATGCGATCACTGTAGCGACCGCGCCGCCGCGCCACCATGCGTGATGGGCGCCGGCGCCTACGGGGATATCCCGCCCGGGGCGCGGGCTGTGCGATCATCGTTCCTGAGGGGACGGCGGAGCGAAAAGAATGCAACAGTACGTTGGAGCCATCGATCAGGGGACCACCAGCACGCGCTTCATGATCTTCGACCGTGGCGGCGCGATCGTCGCGTCCGCGCAAAAGGAGCACGCGCAGATCTTTCCGAGACCCGGCTGGGTCGAGCACGACGCCGCCGAGATCCTCGGCAACACGCGGCAGGTCGTCGCCGAGGCGATGTCCAAGGCGGGCCTGCGCGCCGCGGATCTGGCCGCCGTCGGCATCACCAATCAGCGCGAAACGACGCTCATCTGGGACCGGCGCACCGGCAGGCCGCTGCACCACGCGCTCGTCTGGCAGGACACCCGCGCCGACGCGGCGGTCGCGCGCTACGCCGAGAACGGCGGGGCGGACCGCTTCCGGCAGAAGACGGGGCTGCCGCTCGCGAGCTATTTCAGCGGGTTGAAGCTGCGCTGGCTGCTCGACGAGGTGCCCGGCGCGCGCTCGCTCGCCGCGGCGGGCGACGCGCTTGCCGGCAACATCGACGCCTGGTTGCTCTGGAACCTGACCGGCGGGACCCGCAATGGCGCGCACCTGACGGACGTGACCAATGCGAGCCGTACGCAGCTGATGAACCTGCACACGCTCGAGTGGGACGCCGAAATGATGCGCGAGTTCGACATTCCGAGCGCGATGCTGCCGCGCATCGCCTCGTCGAGCGAGATCTACGGCCACGCGGTCGGCGGCGCGCTCGACGGGGTGCCCATCGCCGGCATACTCGGCGATCAACAGGCCGCGCTCGTCGGCCAGGCGTGCTTCCAGCCGGGCGAGGCGAAGAACACCTACGGCACCGGCTGCTTCCTGCTGATGAACACCGGGCAGGTTGCCGTGCAATCGACAGCCGGATTGATCACCACGGTCGCGTACCGCTTCGGCGCCGAAGCGCCGAGCTATGCGCTGGAGGGGTCGATCGCGATCGCGGGAGCGCTCGTGCAGTGGTTGCGCGACAACCTGCGGCTCATCGAGCGCAGCGCCGACATCGAGGTCCTGGCACGCGAGGTCGAGGACAACGGCGACGTGTATCTCGTGCCCGCCTTTTCCGGCCTGTACGCGCCGTATTGGCGTCCGGACGCACGCGGCATCCTCGCCGGGCTGACCCGGTTCGCGACGCGCGGGCACCTGGCGCGCGCGGCGCTCGAATCGACGGCCTATCAAACCCGTGACGTGCTGCGGGCGATGGCGCAGGACTCGGGAATCGCGATCAAGGAGTTGCGCGTGGACGGCGGCATGGTGGCGAACGATCTGCTGATGCAGTTTCAGGCGGACATCCTGGGCATCGACGTGGTGCGGCCGCGGATGGTCGAGACGACGGCGCTCGGCGCCGCCTACGCGGCCGGGCTCGCGGTGGGCTATTGGACGAGCCGCGAGGACCTGGTCGCCAACTGGGGGCTCGGGCGGCGCTTCAGCCCGGAGATGACGCCGGCGCGGCGCGAAACGCTGTGCGCCGCCTGGAAAAAGGCGATCGACCGTTCGCTCGGCTGGGTTTCCTGATCCGGTGCGGGCGGTCCGGAGCGCGGCCGCTCAGATGACCCGCGACAGGCGCGGCGCGGCGGCGCCGGCATTCTTGTACGCGTCGAACACCATCGCGACGTTGCGCATCAACAGGCGGCCGCGCGGCGTCAGATCGATCCGCTCGTCGCCGCGCGTGACCAGACCGTCCGTCTCGAGCGCGTCGAGCCGCGACAGTTCGTCGGCGAAATAGCGCCGGAACTCGATGTCGAAGCGGTGCGCGGTCGAGCGCATGTCGACGGAGTTGTGGCACATGATCTGTTGGATCACGTCGCGGCGCAGGACGTCGTCCGCACTCATGACCACGCCGCGGTGAAGCGGCAGGCGTCCCTGGTCGAGCCGCTCCGCGTAGACCTGCATCGTCTTGTGATTCTGCATGTACAGATTCCCAACCTGGCCGATCGCGCTGATGCCGAGGCTCACCAGGTCGCGGCTCGCGTGGGTCGTGTATCCCTGGAAGCTGCGGTGCATCGTGCCGTTGGCGCGCGCGCGCGCGAGGCCGTCGGTCGGCAGCGCGAAGTGATCCATGCCGATGTAGACGTAGCCGGCGCCGGTGAGCATGTCGATCGCCATTTTCAGCAGCGCGAGCCGCGTCGCGGCGTCGGGCAGATGCTGGGCGTCGATCCGCTGCTGCGCCTTGAACATCTGCGGCATGTGGGCATAGCCATACACGGCGAGCCGGTCGGGGCGCTGCACGATCACCGTCTGCAGCGTCGCGGCGAATGTCGAGGGTGTCTGAAACGGCAGGCCGTAGATCAAGTCGAAATTCAGCGAGCCGAAACCGGCGTGCCGCGCCGCCTCGACGAGCCGGGTGACCATGTCGACGGGTTGAAAGCGGTTGATCGCCTTCTGCACGGCCGGGTCGTAGTCCTGAACGCCGAGGCTCAGGCGGTTGAAGCCGATCTCGGCGAGCGTCGCGACCCCCGCCGGATCGATCGTTCGCGGGTCGATCTCGATCGAATAGTCGCGCGTCGGGCTGTCGGTGAGGCGGAAATGCCGGCCGATCGTCTCGCACAGCGCGCGCAGCCGGTCGGCCGGCAGGAACGTCGGGGTGCCGCCGCCGAAATGAAGCTGTTCGACCTCGCGGGCGCGGTCGAAATGACCGCCGCGCAGCGCGATTTCCGCCTCCAGGCGGGTCAGATACGCGTCGGCTCGGTCCATCTGGCGGGTGATGATCTTGTTGCACCCGCAGTAGAAACACGGGCTGCGGCAAAAGGGGATGTGCACGTACACCGACAGCGGCGCCCCGCCGAGGGCGCCGGGGCTGCCGGCGGCCGCCGCGGCATACGTGTTCAAGTCGACCGATTCGGAGAACTGCATCGCGGTCGGGTAGGAGGTGTAGCGGGGTCCCTCGCGATCGTACCGGCGCATCAGGTCGGGGTCGAAGAATACTTCCGTGGTCATCGCAAGGGGGGCGTTCATGATCCTACTCGGTGAGCGTCATATGCAGCTTGACCAGGTGGGCGACCGAGCGCGCACCCATTTTTTCCATGACCTTCGCGCGGTGAATCTCCACGGTGCGCTCGCTCAATCCCAAGTCGATCGCGATCACCTTGTTCGCGCCACCGTCGACCACCAGGTCCATGACCTGGCGTTCGCGCGGCGTCAGGGTCTCCAGGCGGCGCAGGACGTCGGCGCGCCGGGCGACGTTTTGACGGTTCTCCGCGTCATGGCGCAGCGCGTGATTGATTTGATCCAGCAGGTCCTGATCGCGAAACGGCTTTTGGATGAATTCGAAGGCGCCGGCCTTCATTGCCTGGACCGCCATCGGCACGTCGCCGTGGCCGGTGATGAAGATGATCGGCAGCATGCAGCCGCTGCGGTTCAGCTGCCGCTGCAGTTCGAGCCCGCTCATCTCGGGCATGCGGATGTCGAGCACGAGGCAGCCGGGCTCATCGGCCTTGAGCTTGGCGAGGAATTCGCTCGGCCGCGCGAAGGCATGGGTGTTGTAGCCGACCGTGCTCAACAACAAGGTCAACGCGCGGCGCATGCCGTCGTCGTCGTCGACGACGTAGACGGTGGCCTGGTCCTTGTGCGCCTCGCTGGTTTTCAACATCCGCGACTCCTTGTCAATTCGCGGCCACCGGCAGGCGGAACCAGAAGCGGCTTCCACCCTGCGGTTGCACCTCGAATCCTATCGTACCTTCATGCGCTTCGACGATCGCGCGGCTGGACGCGAGACCTAAGCCCGTGCCGCGCGATTTGGTGGTGAAGAACGGCCGGAACAACTGTGCGTGGATCTCGGCCGGCACCCCGCTCCCGGAATCGACGACGCTCGTCTCGACGGTGTAGCGGTCGCCGGTGACCTGGATCCGCACGCGCGGTGCGGCGTCCGGGTGCGTCGCGGCCGCGTCGAACGCGTTCTGGACCAGCGCGAAGAGAACGTGCTGTATCTTGAGCCGGTCCAGCTGGACCGGCGCCCGCCCGGCGTCGTCCGCGTGCAGCTCGAGCTTGCCTTGCGCCTTGAGCGCGAGCATCTCGAGCACCGGCCACAATTCGGTGATCACCGCCGGCATCGAACAATCCTCGCGCATCGACTGTTCGTGCTCGAAAATCCGCCTGATGCGGCGCAGCCCCTCGCCGGCGCCGAGCGCTTCCTTGCCGATCTGGCGGAACACGTCCTGCGCCTGGCCCACCAAGGGCTCGGCGCGGTTCAGCATCCGCTCTCCGGCCTGGGAAAACGCCGCGATCGCGCCGAGCGGCTGGTTGAGCTCGTGCGCAATTCCGCTCGCCATCTCCGCCAGCGCGGAAATCCGCGCGATTTCCATCAATTGATTGATTATGGCGCCGGATCCTGTCCCGGCAGGCTTGTCTTCCATCAATTTGCACCTGTACCGCAAACTCGCGTGGGTGAAGGCTGCCAGCTCGCCGACTCCCAGCGGTCGGATCTTTATATCTTCAGCATGCCGCATCGGCCGCCCGTGCGCAGCCGCGGATTCCCCGGATAGTCTTGCGCCTGTCCCTTACGCGCCAACGGGGCGCGAATTCGGTTAGACTGCATGTACCGGGCATGCGGATTCCGCCGGCGCCGGCTTGCCCGCCGCAAATGGTTCCCCGTCGCCAATGAATCAAATTGCCGCACTGTCCGAACAGTTACTGCAGTTCAGCCCCGATGCGCTGGTCGTCATCGACCCGCAGAATATCATCCGCTTCGCGAACGGCACCACGCTCGAATTGTTGGGATATGCGCCCGGTGCTCTGGTCGGACGGCCGGTCGATGTGCTGCTGCCGGATCGGCTTCGCGCGCGCCACGCCGATCATATCGCCCATTATCAGCTGCAGCCGTCGAACCGGGAGATGGGGGCGCGCGCCACGAACCTGTACGCCCGCCGCGCCGACGGGTCGGAGTTTCCGGCCGGGATCCGCCTCGCCCCGCTGTTGATCGGCGGCGTTCGCCACGTGGTCGCCGCCATCCGTGACATGAGCGAGCGCGCGGCGATGAACGATGCGCTGATCGCGGCCCGCGGCGAGGCGGAACGCGCCAATCGCGCGAAAAGCCGCTTTCTCGCGACCGCGAGCCACGATCTGCGCCAGCCGATGCATGCGATCCGGCTGTTGAACGCGTCGCTGTTGAAGATGACGCCGGAACTCGCGAACGTACAGGACCTGCTGCGGCACCAGGAACAGGCGATCGATCATGCGACGCGTCTGCTCGATTCCCTGCTGGACATCAGCCGGCTCGAGTCGGGGGCGATCAGCCCCCAGATCGAAGCGGTCGGTCTGGCGTCGCTGTTCGCGGACTTGCGGCGGGAATTCGAGTCGTCGGCGGCCGCCAAATCACTGTCGCTGGAATTCTCTGAGGCGCCGGCGGTGCTTGCGACCGATCGCATGCTGCTGCTGCAGCTGATGCAGAACCTGGTCGGCAATGCCTTGAAATACACGGACCAGGGCTACGTGCGCATCTCCCAGGACGAGGAGGCCGACGGGGTCGTCATCAGCGTCGGGGACAGCGGCATCGGCATCGCCGAGGACAAGATCGAGCGCATCTTCGACGAATATTTCCAGGTCGATCCGCGCAGCGGTCCGCGTCTCGGCGTGGGCCTCGGTCTCGCGATAGTGCGCGAAGTGTCGCGGCTGCTCGGCTACCGCGTCACGGTCACCTCCAAGATCGGCGAGGGAACCCGGATCATGGTGCACATTCCGCGCCAGAAGCTGATGGCCGATGCGGTGCCGAAGCCGGCGGCGCAGGCCACCGCCCCGGCGCGGCCGGCGCCATTGTCGGGCCGGCTGATATTGCTCGAAGACAATCCAACGGTGCGCGCCGCGACCGAGCTGTTCCTGACGCTCGAGGGCTACCACACGCTGTCGGCGGGCTCGGCGAAGGAGGCGCTCGACCTGGCGCAACAGCTGCTGCCGGGCGACATCTTGGTCGCCGACTACCGGCTCGGCGACTCCCTCACCGGGCTCGACGTGCTGCAGAGGCTGCGGCAGGCGCTCGCCTGGGAGCTTCCCGCCGTGCTGTTGAGCGGAGATCTGGAGTCGGTGGTCCGCGTCGTCAAGGCGCCGATCGCGGCGTGTCGATTCTTGAGCAAGCCGGTCGACACCGACGCCCTGACCGCCGCGATCGCCGAATTGGCGCAGCCCGGCGCCGCGGCGGCCGCCGGTTGATCTGCCGCGCTCCTCAAAGGATCTCGGCCGCGGCAAGCGCCACCAGCCAGTCGCGGAACGTCTGCACTTCGCGGCGGATGCGGCGGGGGCGCTCGGGCGTCACGACGAAATATGCGTTCTCGTCGTCGAAATCCCGGTCGAATGCCGGCACCAGGCGTCCGGTGCGCAGATACGGCTCGACGAACAGGCGATGCGCGAGCGCGCAGCCGGCGCCGCTCGCGGCGAGTTCCAGCGCCGCGACCGTCGTGTCGACGCTCGGTCCGTGCTTGGGCACGGCATCGGCTAGACCGAGCGCCTGGCACACGCGCAGCGCCTGATCCTCGTGCCCCATGATATGGATCAGCTGGCGCTCGATCAGCGCCGCCGGGTCGCCGGCGGCGAGCGCGGCGCGATGCAAGGCCGGACAGCACACGGCCAGGATCCGCTGGCGCAGCAGGCGCTCGGCCCGGTAGCCGTGCCATTGACCGGCGCCATAGCGGATTTCCAGATCCGTGGCTTCGTCCGGCACCGGGTTGTCCCAGATCACGGACGCCACGCGCACGTCGATCGACGGGTTCGCGGCGATGAAGGACGGCAGACGCGGCGCGAGCCACAGAGCGGCGAGGCTGACCGGGGCATGTACGGTGATTTGCGCGCGGTCACCGCCGCCGAACAGCCCGATCGTGGAGTCCGCCAGTTCCTCGAAGGCCTTGCGCACCGGCGGCAGATAGGCGACGCCCATCGGCGTCAGACGCACCCCGCGCGGCAGGCGTTCGAACAACGCGAAGCCCAGGTGACGCTCGAGCGCGCGGATCTGGTAGCTGATCGCGCCGGACGTCAGGCTGAGTTCGGCGGCGGCGGCGCTGAAACTCGAGGTGCGCGCGGCCGATTCGAATGCGCGTACCCAGGACAGGGTCGGCAAACCGACCAGCGGCCTCACTTTGTTCACGGCGCTTAGCTCAAAAATTTAAAGGCCTAAGGTACCAAAATATTGATTTGTACGTGGGTCAGAGCTCAATTTATTGTGGTCAAACGGAATCCCGGGTAATCCTCAACGCATGAAAACACACGCAAAAGTCGTCATCGTCGGCGGCGGCATCATGGGCGCGAGCCTCGCTTATCATCTGGGGCTGGAAGGCTGGACCGATACGGTTCTGCTGGAGAAGCACGAGCTGACCTCGGGTTCCACCTGGCATGCCGCCGGACAGTGTCCGAGCATCACCGGCAGCTACAACCTGGCGAAGATCCACGCCTACAGCAATCAGCTGTATCCGCGCCTGGAGTCCCTGACCGGACAATATGTCAGCTGGCACGGCAGCGGCGGCCTGCGCCTGGCCAACAACGACGTCGAACTCGACTGGCTGAAGCGCATCCACGGCTACTCGAAAGCCATCGGGTTTCGCATGGAAATCGTCGGACTCGACGAGATCAAGCGTCTGAATCCGTTTCTGCGCACCGACGGGGTGATCGCGGCGGCCTGGACCAGCGACGACGGGCATGGCGATCCGGCCGGACTCTGCAATGCGCTCGCCAAGGGGGCGCGGGACCTGGGTGTCAGCGTCGTCCGTCATAACCGCGTCACCGGCATCACCCAACGCGCCAGCGGCGAGTGGGAAGTTCAGACCGAAAAAGGCGCGATCGTCGCCGAAATCGTCGTGAACGCGGCCGGATGTTATGCGCGGCAGGTGGCCGCGATGGTCGGCAGCGACGCGCCGATCACCAACATGCAGCATCACTATGTGGTCACGCACCCGATCAAGGAATTTCTCGAGCGCGACGGTGAGATTCCGGTGATGCGCGATTCGGTGGCGTCCGGCTATTTCCGGCAGGAACAAAAGTCGGGTCTGATCGGGGTGTACGAACACACCGGACTGCGCGAAGCGTGGGCACCGCAGGGCCATCCGGCCTGGGAGGCGTCGAACGAGCTGTTCCCCGACGACCTGGACCGGATCGCGCCGTGGCTGGAGCGGGCGATCGAGCGCATGCCGATTTTCGGCGAGGTCGGCATCCGGCGGGTGATCAACGGCGCGATTCCGCACACGCCGGACGGCGCGCCGCTGTTGGGGCCGGTCGCGGGACTGCGCAATTTCTGGAATTGTTGCGGTACTTCGTTCGGTATCGCGCAAGGCGGCGGCTGCGGCAAGTACCTCGCCCAGTGGATGGTGCATCACGACGCCGAGATCAACATGACGGAGTTCGATCCGCGGCGCTTCGGCGGGTTCGCCGACGAATCCTACGTCCGCGACAAGGTGTTCCTCGACTACCGCACGACGTTCACCACGCGCAGGCCCGGCGAGGAGGAGATGGACGGGCGGCCGCGCAAGGTGAGTCCGCTGTACGCGAAGCTCGCGGATCGCGGCTGCGTGTACACCGAGACCTTCGGCTGGGAACGGCCGAAATGGTTCTCCCTGGACGGCCGCACTGAGGACTATGGCTACGCGCGCAACAACGTGTTCGACGTGGTCGCCGGCGAAGTGGCGGCCGTGCACCAGCGCGCCGGTCTGCTCGACCTCAGCGGCTTCGCCAAATATGAAGTCACCGGTCCCGACGCCGAGTCCTTCCTGAGCCGCGTATGCGCGAACCGGATGCCGCGCAAGACCGGCGGCATCGGTCTCGTGCACCCCTTGTCGCCGGGCGGACGCATCGCCGCGGAGATGACCGTCAGCCGCCTCGGCGACGAAAGCTTCTACGCGCTGTCCGCCGCCGCCGCGCAGCTGCGCGACCTGGACCTCCTGACCCAGAGCGTGCTGCCCGGGGAGCGCGTGCGCATCGCGGATGTCACGATGGACCGCGGCGTGCTCGTGCTGAGCGGCCCGCGATCGCGGGAAGTGCTCGCGCGCGTGACCGACGCGGACCTGTCGAACCAGGCGTTTCGCTGGCTGTCGGCGCGCGAGATCCGGGTGGCCGGCCGCCCGGTGCGCGCACTGCGTGTGAGCTACGTCGGCGAACTTGGCTGGGAGTTGCACGCGCCGATGGACGCGATGACGGCGATCTACGACGCCCTGTGGGACGCTGGTCAGGACTGCGGCATCGCGAACTACGGCTTGTATGCGGTCAACAGCATGCGCATGGAAAAGGCTTACAAGGCGTGGTCGGCCGAATTGACGAACGAACTGACCATGCCGGAGGCGGACATGGGGCGGTTTATCGATTTCACCAAGGATGATTTCGTCGGCAAGGCGGCGACGCTCGCGGCGCCCGAGCGGCCGCTGCGCATCGTGTACGCCGAGGTCGGGGCGCAGGGCACCGACGCGCGCGGCGCGGAGCCTGTGTTCAGCGGCGGGCGCTGCATAGGGCTCACGACCTCGGGCGCCTACGGTCATCGGACCGGCAAGAGCCTCGCGTTCGCCTGCGTCGATCCGGCGCACGCCGCGCCGGGCAGCCGCTTCGAGATCCTGATCCAGGGCGAGAGATGTCCGGCGACGGTGCTCGCGCGTCCGGTATTCGATCCCGACAACGCCCGGATGAGGGTTTGACCATGGCCGTCGATCTTCCCGCGCGCGCGCGCGTCGTCATCGTCGGTGGCGGCGTCATCGGCTGTTCCATCGCCTACCATCTCGGCAAGCTCGGCTGGAGCGACGTCGTGCTGCTCGAGCGCAAGCAGCTCACCAGCGGCACCACCTGGCATGCCGCGGGTCTCGTCGGACAGCTGCGGCAGACGATCAACATGACCCAGCTCGCGCGCTATACCGGCGACCTGTACCGCAACCTCGAGTCCGAAACCGGGCAGGCGACCGGCTACCGCCAATGCGGATCGATCTCGCTCGCGACGACGCCGGCGCGGATGGAGGAACTCGCCCGCAATGCGTCGATGGCGAAAGTGTTCGGCCTGCGCGTCGACGTCGTGGGGCCGGACGAGATCCGCTCGCTGTATCCGATCGCGAATCTCGACGACGTGATCGGGGGCATCCACATTCCGAGCGACGGCTATGCCAATGCCGTCGACATCACCCAGGCGCTCGCGAAGGGCGCGCGCAGCCGCGGCGCGCAGATTCACCAGGACGTGAAGGTCACCGCGGTGCGCCACGACGGACGACGGGTCACCGGCGTCGACACGGACCACGGACGCATCGACGCCGATTACGTCGTGCTCTGCGGCGGATTGTGGACGCGGGACCTCGCCGCGAGCGTCGGCGTCACGGTGCCGCTGCACGCCTGCGAGCATTACTACGTGTTGTTCAAGGACGTCGCCGGCCTGAGCCCCGAAATGCCGGTGTTGCGTGACTATGATCATTGCAGTTATTTCAAATACGACGCCGGCAAGCTGCTGGTGGGAGCGTTCGAACCGCATGCGCGCCCCTGGGGCATGGACGGCATCCCGGAGGACTTCGCCTTCGGTGAAATCGCCGGCGACTTCAGCCACTTCGAACCGGTGCTGATGGACGCGATGCGTCGCATCCCGGCGCTCGAGCAGGCGGGCCTGCAGAAGTTCTTCTGCGGACCGGAGAGCTTCACGCCGGACGTGCGCTATCACCTCGGCGAAACCCCGGAACTCGCCAACTGTTTCGTCGCCGCCGGCATGAATTCGATCGGCCTGCAGTCCGCCGGCGGTGTCGGCAAGGTCGTCTCCGAATGGATACGCGACGGCCATCCGCCGGTCGACCTGTGGGAGGTCGACGTGCGGCGGAACATGCCCTTCCAGGCGAACCGCAAATACCTGCGCGCGCGCGTCACCGAGAGCCTCGGCTTGTTGTACGCCACGCACTGGCCGTTCCGCCAGTACGCGACCGCCCGCGGCGTGCGCCGCTCGGCGCTGCACGACCGGCTCGCCGCCGCCGGCGCCTGCTTCGGCGAGGCCTTCGGCTGGGAGCGCGCCAATTGGTACGCGCCGGCCGGTGTCGAACCGAAATACGAATACAGCTACGGCCGGCAGAACTGGTTCGAGCACAGCGCGCGCGAGCACGCCGCGGTCCGCGACGGCGTCGGCCTGTTCGACCAGTCCTCGTTCTCGAAATTCAGGCTCGAGGGCCGGGACGCGGTGCGCGTGCTGAACCGGGTGTGCGCGAACGAAGTCGACGTCCGGCCGGGCCGGGTCGTGTACACGCAGTGGCTCAACGAGCGCGGCGGCATCGAGGCGGACCTCACGGTCACGCGTCTCGACGAGTCCTCCTTCCTGATCGTCGGCGGAGCCGAGACCGAGACGCGGGATTTCAACCGGCTCAAGCGCCGGATCCCGGACGATGCACGGTGCGTGCTCACGAACGTCACCTCGGGATCCGGCGTGCTGTCGATCATGGGGCCGCGGTCGCGGGAGTTCCTGCAGTCGTTGACGCCCGATGACCTGTCGAACGAGGCGTTTCCGTTCGCGACCAGCCGCACGATCGAGCTGGGATATGCGCTGGTGCGGGCGACCCGCATCACCTATGTCGGCGAACTGGGCTGGGAACTGTACGTGCCGACGGAATTCATGGTCGGCGTATACGACGAACTGGCGGCGGCCGGACCGCGGTTCGGACTCGCGCACGCGGGCTATCACGCGCTCAATTCGCTGCGCATCGAGAAGGGCTACCGCCACTGGGGCCACGACATCACCGATGAGGAGACGCCTCTCGAGGCCGGGCTCGGTTTTGCGGTCAAATTCGACAAGCCGGACGGGTTCATCGGCCGCGAGGCGCTGCTCGAACAGCGGCGCGCGGGCCTGCGGCGCCGGCTGGTTCAGTTCAAGCTCGATTCGCCCGAACCCCTGCTCTATCACAACGAGCCGATCTGGCGCGGCGATGCGCTGGTCGGCCACATCCGCTCGGGCATGTACGGACACACGCTGGGCGGCGCCGTGGGACTCGGCTACGTGAGCGCGCTTAATGGAGCCACCCTCGACGCGGTGGGCGCGAACGATTATGAAATCGAGATCGCCGGGCGCCGATACGCGGCGACGGCGTCGCTGCAGCCCCTCTACGACCCGCGAAACGAGCGCATCAAGCGCTGACCGCGGCGAAACCAACCGGAGACGGAAAATGATGATGAGCGACACCAAAAAGCCGGGCGCGCCGCCGGCGCCGCGGCGCGCCGAAGGCTACAGCCTCGAGCAGTCATATTATTGCGACGAGGGGATTCATGCCCTCGACATGGAGCGGATCGCCGGACGCAAGTGGATCGTCGCCGGGCACGTCGACCAGGTGCGCCAGCGGGGCGATTACTTCCTGTTCAAGATCGGCGGCGAGTCGATCATCGTCGTGCGCAGCGACGCCTCGACGATCAATGCGTTCTACAACGTCTGCCGCCACCGCGGATCCTTGATCTGCACCGAGACCTCCGGCAGGGTCCAGCGGCTGACCTGTCCGTACCATGCATGGAGCTACGGGCTCGACGGCGCGCTGGTCGCGGCGCGCCTGATGCCGGCGGACTTCGTCAAGAGCGAGAACGGCCTGCACCGGTGCCACCTGCGGGTGTTCCATGGCTTCATATTCGTGAACCTGGCGGACGGCGATCCGGTCGACTTCGACGCCACGTTCGGCGACCTCGCGCCCTACCTGGATTTCCACGGCTTCGCGGACGCGAAGATCGCGCACCGCGTCTCCTATCCGACGACGGCGAACTGGAAGCTCGTGGTCGAGAACTTCGTCGAGTGCTATCACTGCACGCCTTCGCATCCGGAATTCACGTCGATGCACCCGGCCGACGCGTTGATCGCATTCGGCGCCGGGCCGAGCTCCGGCCCCGCCGACGCGGTCGAGAGCTACCTGCCGACCCTGCGGGCCTGGGAGCAGCGGGCCGCGGCGCTCGGCCGTCCGATCGGCACCATCGACGACGACACGCAGTCCTCGCACCTGCGGCTGCTGTTGCAGCGGACGATCCGCGAGGGATACGAGAGCGAGACCGAGGACGGCCGCCCGGCTTCCTCGCTGATGGGGAAGCGGCGCGGCTTCGACCAGGGACGCATGTACCTGTCGTTCAGCCCGTTCACGCACCTGGTCGCCACCAACGATTTCGCGGTGCTGTTCCAGTTCACGCCGCGCGGCCCGCTGAACACGGACGTCGACCTGACCTGGCTCGTCGACGGCGCCGCGGTGGATTACGATGTGCCGAAGATGATCTGGGGCTGGGACCGGACGACGAGACAGGACAAGCAGATCACGGAAAACAACCAGGCGGGCATCTTGTCGAAGCGCTACCAGCCGGGGCGTTACTCCGAACACGAACGCCGCGTCGAGACGTTCCAGCGCTGGTACCTCGGCCAGCTGGAGGCGCCGACGGCCTGAACGCCGCCGGCGGCCGGCGCCCCGCGGTCAGCGCTCGGCGGAGACGTCGGCGAGCGGTGTGGATTTCGCGGCGTGGGCGGCCGACAGGCGCTTCATCGCCGGTATCGCGGCCATCGCGAGCGCGGTGCACAGGATCGCGGCATAGCCGAGCTCGTTGAAGAGCCTGGTGTAGACGGGCAGCGTGGCCACGTGCAGGCTGTCGCCGAACTGCAGCAAAACCTGGCGGGTCGCCGCCGGCAGGCTCGAGAACGGCGCGGCATGCGCGATGTTCAGCGTCCGGGCGAGTTTCGCGGCGTCGTCGACCGGTAGCGTGCCGATCCACTGACGGTAATCGTCGAGCTTCAGCGCGAACACCTGCGGATAGAGCGCCGCCACCTGCCGCATCCCGTGGGCGGGCACCATTTTCACGACGTCGGCGATGCGGCTCGGGATGCTGGCGAAGTTGGCGACTACGCCGCCCAGATACTGGGAGATTCCGACCGCGACGAAATACGCCCCCATCATGAATCCGCCCATCCGCTCCGGGATGTAGCGCGCGATCATCGCGAGGCCGAGACCGCTCACCAGCAGCTCGCCCAGCGAGTAGAAGCCGTAGCCCCAGATCATGTACCAGGATGAGGTGAGGCCGGCGACCGCGGAGCGGCCCGCGATCCCGTAGATGAAGAAGCCGACCGCGACCACCGAGAAGCCGATCGCGAACTTGGTCGCGATCGGCAGGTCCCTGCCGCGGGCGCCGGCGCGGGTGTAGGCCCAGGCGAGCAACGGGCTCAACAGCATGATCCAGATCGGATTCAATGCCTGGTACTGGGCCGGCGTCCAGGTCCACAGGCGCAGTCCGAACAGCGTTTGATGCCAGTCGACGTTGCGCAGCGCGAACAGCGCGAGCGAGGTGGACATTTGTTGGTAGAAGACGAAGAAGAAGATCGTCTGCACCACGAGGACCAGCGCGGCGATCAGTCCGGCACGCTCGTTCGGGCGGCTGTTGGCGATAAGAAAGCCGAATATCCCGAGAAGCACCGCGCCCGCGGCGTAGACGAAGATCCGCGCGAGCCACTCGTATTGCAGCACGGCCGCGGATCCCGCGACGCACAGCGCGCCGCCACCGAGGATCGCGAGCAGGCGGCGGACGGGCAGCGGCCCGGCATCGGGCTCGGAGCCGATGTGGCGCATCGCCCGGCGCATCAGAAAGAAATTGACGAGGCCGACGCCGAGACCGGCGAAGCACACCGCGAAAGCGGCGTGCCAGCCGAGATTGTGGCCGTAAACGCGATTGACGTAATCCTTGATCCAAGGCGTCAGCAGCATCGACACCGTCGAGCCGACGTTGACCGCCATGTAGTACATCGTGAATGCGCTGTCGATCCTGGCGTCGTCGCCCTCGTAGATCTTGCGCACCAGATTGGCGGCGTTCGGCTTGAACAGCCCGTTGCCGACGACGATCACGCCGAGCGCGCCGAACAGCGTCCAGGTGTCCTCGGTCGGCACCGACATCAGGGCATAGCCCAAGGAGAGGATGATCGCGCCGAGCAGCATCGAGCGGCGCGTGCCGAAGATCTTGTCGCCTATCCAGCCGCCGATCGCGGGCGACACGTAGACCAGCGCCGCGCTCGCGCTCCACACCAGGTTCGCGCGATCGTCATCGAAGCCCAGGCGCTGGACCATGTAGTAGACGATCAGCGCCTGCATGCCGTAGTAGCCGAACCGTTCCCACATCTCGATCAAATAGACGGCGGCGAAGGAGCGGTTCTGTGAGACCGGGGCGCTGGATGCTTGCATGCGGCATACCCTGTTGCTGTGTACCGATCCAAGGTTAACCGATCCGGCGGCCCGCGGTTGCGGGAATGCTAGACTTCCGGAGCCGTAAGCGGCCTTCGTCACAGTCCTTCGGAGACAACCATGCCCCGTCCTTTTCGCCGGCTCTTGACGCCCTTGCTGCTATTGACGATCCAGGCCCACGCGGCCGGGTATGCGCCGTCGTTGCTGGGCGGCCTGCACTGGCGCTCGATCGGGCCCTTTCGCGGCGGACGAGTGCTCGCCGCGAGCGGTGTCGCGGGCGAGCCGCTGCGCTGGTATTTCGGCGCCGTCGACGGCGGCGTGTGGACGACGCGCGACGCGGGGCGCACCTGGCGGCCGATTTTCGATCGCGAGCCGGCGGCCTCGATCGGTGCGCTCGCGGTGGCCCCGTCGAACCCGAAAGTCCTGTACGTCGGCACCGGCGAGGCGGACATGCGCTCGGACATCGCCCAGGGCCGCGGCGTGTTCAAGTCGGCCGACGGCGGACACACCTGGGCCGCCGTCGGTCTCGACGACTCCCGGCAGATCGCGAAGATCCTGGTCGATCCCGCCGATGCGGACACGGCCTACGTCGCCGCGCTCGGCCATCCCTACGGGCCGAATCCCGAGCGCGGCGTGTTCAAGACCACAGACGGCGGCAAGACCTGGCGAAAGGTGCTCTACCGCGGCCCCGACACCGGCGCCATCAGCCTGGCATTCGAGCCCGGCGACTCCCGCGTGATCTACGCCGCGCTGTGGC
>JBBISV010000056.1:0-17467 GCA_037441085.1 Gammaproteobacteria bacterium
GCCGGCAGACCGGCCGCGGCGCAGCCGGCCGCGGCGGCGAGCCATGCGGCCCCCGCCAACAAGGCTCCGGTGACTCCATTGCGAATCGGTTTCATGTGCTTTGCTCCTGTGGCTCGAGGGGGTTTTCAGGCGATCATCCTAAGCCGCCAACGCGCCGGGCTGTCGCAGCGGGGACACGGGATCATGCAAAGATGTGTCAACGGCCGCGGCGGTCCGGCCGGCGCCCCCCGGATGTGCCAAAGTAGCGGCAGCGCCATGACCCCGAACACACCGAGACCGCCGGACCCTGCCGCCGCGCGCGAAGCGCGCGTGCTGCTCGTGGACGACGACCGCGAGCTGTGCCAGATGCTCGCCGAATATCTGAACGCCGAACATTTCGAGGTGACGGGCGTGCATGACGGCGGCGATGCCCTCGCGGCGCTGCGGGCGGGTTCGTTCGACATCGTGATCCTCGACGTGATGCTACCGACCGTCGGCGGCTTCGACGTGCTGCGCGCACTCGGCGCCGCCCACGCGACGCCGATACTCATGCTCACCGCCCGGGGTGACGACGTCGACCGCATCGTGGGCCTGGAACTCGGTGCGGATGACTATCTCAGCAAACCGTTCAACCCCCGCGAACTGGTCGCGCGCATCCGCGCGATCCTGCGGCGCGTGAGCATGCGCTCCGCGCGCGCGGGCGTCCCGGATGAGCTTCGCGTCGGCCCCATCACCCTCAACGCCGGCATGCATCGCGTTCAAGTGTCGGGCGCGACCGTGGCGCTCACCGGCGCGGAATTCCGGGTGCTCGAGTCGCTCATGCGCAGCGCCGGACAGGTGATCTCGCGGGAGGCGATGACCGAACAGGCGCTCGGCCGCAGGCTGGTGCCCTACGATCGCAGCATCGACACCCACATCAGCAACCTGCGCCGCAAACTCGACCTCGAGGCGGGCCGCAATCCGCAGATCAAGAACGTGCGCGGATCGGGCTACACCCTCACCTGGGCCGGGACCTGACGGCGGCCGGCGGTCATGCAAAGTCTGTTCGTCCGCATCTTCGTCCTCTTCTGGATCGCGATGGCGCTCATCGTCGGCGGCAGCATCGCCATCACCTTCGCCGTCGCCGCGCGCGAATACGGCACCCTGGAATCGCGACGGCCCGACGCGGCCCGGCCGAACGCGGCGATCGAGGCCTCGGAAGTCCTCGGCCGGGGCGGACTCGCGGCGCTCAAGGACTGGCTCTCCGCCCACAAGAACTCGCTGCCGGACCGCGAGATCTACGTGATCGGGCCGGACGGCCGGGACATTCTAGGCAGGCGCCTGCCCGACAGCGTGGTGCGGCGTCTGGAATTCTTCAGTCACGACAATGCCGGCGGCGGGGCGCGGCGACCCGCTCCGCCTCCGGGCAACTTCCGCCCGCCGCATTTCGCGCCGCAGATCGTCGGACCGGACGGCTCGACGTACACCGTGCTGCAGGTGCCGCGCCGCCCCAGCATTTTCGGCGCCTTGAGCCTGCCGGGAATCTCCCTGACCATCCTCGGCATCGCGTTGGTGGTGAGCGCCTTCGCGAGCGGGTGGCTCGCCCGGCACCTGTCCGCGCCGATCCGCCGGATCCAGGAAGGCGCGCGGGCGCTCGCCGCGGAAAGGCTCGATCTGCAACCGGCGGCCGTGCGCGTGAGCGCCGGGCTCGAAGGCCGCAGGGACGAAGTGGCCGTGCTCGCGCGCGATTTCGACGCCATGGCGGACCAGCTGCGCGCCAATCAAGCCGGCATCACCCGGCTGCTGCGCGACATCTCTCACGAGCTGCGTTCGCCGCTGGCTCGGATGCGCGTCGCGGTGGGCCTGGCGCGGCATCCGACGGCGGATCTGCCGCGCCAATTGGAGCGCATGGAGCGTGAGATCGAGCGCCTGGACGGCCTCATCGGCCAGGTGCTGAAGCTGGCGCGCCTGCACGGCGCCGTCGCGGCCTTCGAGCGGGAGCGGTTCGATCTCGACGAGCTCATCGAGGACGTGGTGCGGGATGCGAATTTCGAGGGCGCCGTCAAGGGCTGCCGGGTGCTGCTCGCCGGCGCCGCGCAGGCCGCCGTCACCGGCAACCGCGAATTGCTGGGCAGCGCCATCGAGAACGTGCTGCGCAACGCCGTGCGCTACAGTCCCGACGGCGCGGCGGTCGACGTCGCCGTCGAGCGCACGGACGGGGCAGGCCTCGCCATCGTCGTGCGCGATCGCGGTCCGGGCGTGCCGCCGCCGGATTTGGAGCGTATATTCGAGCCCTTTTACCGGGTGGCGGAATCGCGCGACCGCGACACCGGCGGCGAGGGTATCGGCCTGGCCATTTCGGCCCAGGTCATGAAGGCGCATGGTGGTTCGGCGAGAGCGGCTAATCGCGCGGGCGGCGGCTTCGAAGTCAGCCTCTGCCTGCCGCGCGGCGCGCTCGCGGCCTAAACGGGAGTAGAGCGATGTCCAGCCTGTACCAAGAGGCATGTAAATATATTCCGGGCGGCGTCAATTCGCCGGTGCGGGCGTTTCGCAGCGTCGGCGGCGAGCCCATCTTCTTCAGGCAGGCCGCCGGATCACGCGTCACCGCGGCCGACGGCCGCCGGTTCATCGACTACGTGGGCTCCTGGGGACCGATGATTCTCGGGCATGCCCATCCACAGGTGATCGCGGCCGTGCAGAAGGTCGCCGCCGACGGGCTGTCCTTCGGCGCCCCCACCGAACTCGAGACCGCGCTGGCGCGGCGCGTCGTGGAACTCGTCCCGTCGATCGAACTGGTGCGCTTCGTCAGTTCCGGCACCGAAGCGACGATGAGCGCGATCCGCCTGGCCCGCGGCTTCACCGGGCGCGACACCATCGTCAAATTCGAAGGCTGCTACCACGGACACTCCGATTCGCTGCTCATCAAGGCCGGCTCCGGCGCGCTGACCCTGGGGGTTCCGACGTCTCCCGGAGTGCCCAAGGCGCTGGCGGCGCACACGGTGACCCTCGACTACAACGATGCCGCGCAGGTCCGCGAGGTGTTCCGCCAGATCGGCGATCAGGTTGCCTGCATCATCGTCGAACCGGTCGCCGGCAACATGAACTGCGTGACCCCGGCCCCCGGATTCCTGCAGACCCTGCGCGAGGAATGCGACCGCTCGGGCGCGCTCTTGATTTTCGACGAGGTGATGACGGGCTTTCGCGTGGCGCTCGGCGGGGCACAGCAGTTGTACGGGGTGCGGCCCGACATCACGACGCTTGGCAAGATCATCGGCGGCGGCATGCCGGTGGGGGCTTTCGGCGGCCGCCGCGACATCATGGAACGGCTGGCGCCGCTGGGTCCTATCTACCAGGCGGGCACGCTTTCCGGCAATCCCGTGGCGATGGCGGCGGGCCTCGCCACCTTGGAGCTGATTTCCGTCCCCGGATTCCATGCACGGCTGGGTGCGGCCACCGACCGCCTGGTACAGGGTCTCGCCTCGGCCGCGGCGGACGCCGGCATTCCGTTGACGACCAATCACGTGTGCGGCATGTTCGGATTTTTCTTCACCCCCCAGCCCCGCGTGGACGGCTTCGCCAAGGTCATGGCCTGCGACGTGGAACGTTTCAAGCGCTTCTTTCATGCCATGCTGGGTGCCGGCGTGTATCTCGCGCCCTCCGCATTCGAAGCGGGGTTCCTTTCGGCGGCCCATTCGGCCGAGGATATCGACGCCACGGTGGCCGCGGCCGCACGGATATTCCCCTCGCTGCACGCCGCGTAGCGCCGCCGGCATGCGCGCGTTCGCCTGGTTCATCGGGCTGTTTCTCGTCGGTCTGGCCTCGATCGCGGCGTTCACCTATCCGCTGTGGACGGTGCTGCATCCGCATTTCGGCTTCCCCTTCCACCGGCTCGGGGAACGCATCGGCATGCTGGTGCTGCTGCTCGCGTTCGTCGCGGCGTCGCGCCGGCTGGGGTTGAACGACCGGGCCAGCCTGGGGTACGGCATCCCGCGCCCGGAGTTCCTGCGGGAGATGGGCCGGGGCCTCGCCCTGGGGGCCGCGAGCATGTCCGTGGTGGTCGCGTTCATGAGCGCTCTCGGCTTGCTCGACTGGACCCCGGCCCACGGCCTCACCGCCGCGGGCTTCGCCTGGCTCCTCGCGCAGCGCCTCTCGAGCGGGTTCGCGGTGGCGTTCATCGAGGAGACCTTCCTGCGGGGCGCCATGCTGACCGCCATGCAGCGCGAATCGGGCGCCACCGCCGCGGTGATGGCAACCGCCGCAGTCTATTCGGCCACGCATTTCTTCGCGAGCTTCCGGATCGCGGCGGCCGACGTGACGGCCCGCAGCGGCCTCGATCTGGTGCAGGGAACGCTGCACCTGCTGGCCCATCCGTCCGGCATCGCCGACGCCCTTCTATGCCTGTTCGCGGTCGGCGTGATTCTCGGGATGGTGCGCATCCTCACCGGCAACATTGCGGCCTGCGTCGGACTGCACGCCGGCTGGGTGTGGGTCATGCTCACCGTGCACGACCTGTCGCAGCCGCTGCGCGGCGCGCCGCTCGCGTTCCTGTTGAGCCGCTTCGACGGTTTCGTCGGCTGGCTGGTGCTCGGGTGGACGATCGTGCTGGGTTTCGCCCTGCGGCGTGTCTACGCAAGCCGCGCCAATGAATCGAGCCGCTCGAGCGGATCGTCCATCTCGAGATAGGCCTGCTTTTCGGCGGTGGAGATCGGCAGTATTTCGGCGAGCCGGTGCCCCACCCATGCCGCATCGTCGAGCCGCATCGCGATTCCGGTGTACACCTCGCCGAGCTGCGGCAGCACGGTTTCCAACAACGCGGCCAGGCGCGCATGGCGCCGCGGCACGGCGAGCCGCGGTTGCTCCGCCAACCACTGCACCTCGCCCAGATTGAGCCCATCCGCCTGCCGGGTCCTCTTCGCGACGCGAAAGCGCTGCTGACCGACGCAGGACAGACCGAGCAGGCCGTCCGGCAACTGATCGAAATCCATGATCTTCGCCAGGGTGCCCACCGCGTAGGTTTCCGCCGGACCCACCTCGCGGCCCTCCAGGATCGACACCACGCCGAAGCCGGCGCCTTCGCGCATGCAGCGCCCGACCATGTCGACGTAGCGCGTCTCGAAGATGCGCAGCGGCAGCGGCCCGTCGGGGAAGAGCACGATGCCGAGCGGAAACAGCGGAATCGACGTCACTGAATTGCCCGCAATGCCGCGAGCAGCTTGTCGTGCAGGCCGCCGAAGCCGCCGTTGCTCATCACGAGCACCTGATCGCCGGGCCGGGCGTCGTCGGCCAGACCCTGCACCAGGGCGTCGACCGACTCGGCGAATCGCACGCGGGCGCCGAGGGATGCCACCGCCGCCGGCAGATCCCATCCCAGGTCCGGGGGCTTCAGGAACCACGACAGGTCGGCCGGCGCCAGGGCGGGCGCGAGTTGTTCCCGGTGCACTCCGAGCTTCATCGTGTTCGACCTCGGCTCGACCACGGCCACGATCCGGGCGGCGCCGACGCGCGCGCGCAGGCCCGCGAGGGTGGTTTCGATCGCGGTCGGATGATGGGCAAAATCGTCGTAGACCGTCACGCCCCCCACCACGCCGCGAATCTCCATGCGCCGCTTCACGCCGCGAAACTCGGCGAGCGCCAGCGCCGCCCGCGCCGGATCCACGCCGACGTGCGCCGCGGCCGCAATGGCGGCCAGCGCATTCATCACGTTGTGTCTGCCCAGCAGCTGCCACGCCACGTCGGCGACCTGGCGGCCGCGAAATTGCACGGCGAAGCGCGCGGATGCGCCGCCCGCATCCTGCGCGCTCCAGTCGGCGGCCGCGCGCGCGGCGCCGAACGTCTCGCGCGGCGTCCAACAGCCCATCCCGAGGGTGGCGGCGAGTTCCGCGTCGTCGCCGTTGACGATGAGGCGGCCGGCCGCCGGTACCGTGCGCAACAGTTGATTGAACTGGCGGCGGATCGACGCCACGTCCGGATAGATGTCGGCGTGGTCGTATTCCAGATTGTTCAGGACCGCCGTGCGCGGCCGGTAATGGACGAACTTCGCGCGTTTGTCGAAGAAGGCGGTGTCGTATTCGTCCGCCTCGATCACGAAGTAACGGGAACCGCCGAGACGGGCGGTCTCCTGGAAATTGCCGGCAACGCCGCCGATCAGGAACCCGGGCTCGAGGCCGGCATGTTCCAGGATCCAGGCGAGCATGCTGCTGGTGGTGGTTTTGCCGTGCGTGCCGGCCACGGCCAGCACGTGCCGCCCGTGCAGCACCTGATCCGCGAGCCACGCGGGTCCGGACGTGTAGGGAATGCCGCGATCGAGCATGGCCTCCACGACCGGGCTGCCGCGGGACAGTGCATTGCCCACCACCACCACGTCGGGCTGCGGGTCCAGCTGCCCGGCGCCGTACCCTTGCACGAAATCGATGCCGAGCGCCGTGAGCTGTGTGCTCATGGGCGGGTACACGTTGAGGTCGGATCCGGTCACGCGGAATCCCGCCGCCTTCGCGATCGCCGCGACACCGCCCATGAAGGTGCCGGCGATGCCGAGGATGTGCACGTGGCGGGGGTCACGCATCGGGCAGCAACCGCTGTTCCAGCAGCATCGACAACAGCAGGTATCCCACGCTGATGACGATCCCGATGCCGACCCCCGAGTCGAGCGCCGCCCGCCAGATGTTGGCGCAGGCGAGCAGGTACCAGACGAGGCCGGCCACCAGCAGCACGCCCAGGGGGATGGCGGCCGGCCGCTCGGCGCCGACGACGTTGAGCAGCGACCCCAAGGGGTACAGCACCAGTTCGGCGATCACGGCGACGCCGAGCAGCGCGATGCCGGTCTGCAGGAAACGATGACGATGCCGCGCGACGGCCAGCACCACCCAGGCGAACGCCAGCGGCAGTCCGACGCTCAACGCAACGCGCGTCGCGATTCGATCGCCCGGACCGGGCGGCAGCAGCGCTCCCAGCACCTCGAGCAGCGCCAGGGCGGCACACAGCAAGCCCAGCAGGAACAGAGACGCCGGCAGGTGGGCCGGCGAGCGACGCCACAGGGCGATGTCCAGGAATGCTTTTGCGAGTCGCAGCATCGTTCATTCAGTCATAATCGGTTCCTAAATTGTACACGCGGATTTCATTCATGCCCGACGCGATTTGGATCGACCGACAGGACGAGCTGCCCGCTCTCGCGCACGCGCTCGAATCCCGGGCCTGCATCGGAGTGGACACGGAATTTCTGCGCGAGAGGACGTTTTTCCCCAAATTGTGCCTGCTGCAGCTCGCCGCGGACGGCGGCATCTGGTGCGTGGACACGCTGCGCGGCGGTGGTCTCGACGCGCTGGTCCCCGCCCTGACCGCGCCGCACATCCAAAAAGTGATCCACGCGGCCCGGCAGGACCTGGAGGCGTTCTACCTCACCACCAAACGCGTGATTTCGCCGGTGTTCGACACCCAGGTCGCGGCCGGCTGCGTCGGCCTCAAGCCCCAGGTCGGCTACGCGGAGCTCGTCAAGACGCTGTTGGACGTGACCATACCCAAGGGTCAGACGCGCACCGACTGGTCGAAGCGGCCGCTGACCCGCGAGCAGTTGGACTACGCCGCCGACGACGTGCTGTATCTCGGCGAGATCGCGCAGCGCCTGACCGACCGCCTGCATGCACTGGGGCGGGAACATTGGGTGTCGGAGGATTGCGCGGCCCTGCAGGATCCCATGCTCTACGAGCCGGCGCCCGAGCAGGCGTGGGAACGCCTGAAGGGGCTGGGTCAGCTCGACCCCAAGCCGCGCGCGCGCGCGCGGACGCTGGCGATCTGGCGGGAACGGCTGGCCCGGGAGCGCGACCTGCCCCGCTCGTGGATCCTCTCCGATGTCGCACTCTTTGCGGTGGCTCAGGCGAATCCCGGGACGCGCGCGGCCTTGGGTTCGCTGCACGCCGTGCCCGATAATTTCAACGACGGGTTCGCGGCCAGCCTGCTGGATGCGCTGCACGCCGACGCGGACGTCGCGGTCACCGACCTGAATCCGGGACAGGATGCGCGACCGACGCCGGAACAGAAGGCTGTGGCCGAGAGACTGGCCAGGATCGTCGATGCCCGTGCCGCCGAACTCGGCGTCAGCGCCGAGCTGCTCGCGCCGCGCGGGGAGCTCAAATCGCTCGCCCTCGGCCGGCGCGATTCGCACGCCCTTGGGGGCTGGCGCCGCGACGAAATCGGCGAACGCCTGCTCAATGCACTCGATTAAGCGCGGACGGCCTGCTGGATGGCCTTGAAAACCGCGTCCATCGGCGCGTCCGCGTCCACGATCCTCAGGATACCGGCCGCAGTGTAATGGGTGACGAGCGGCTTCGTCTGCGCGTCGTAGACCTCGAGCCGCTTGCCGATCACCTCCTCCCGGTCGTCGGGGCGCTGGATCAGGCGCGGCACATGGCCGAATTTGTCGAGATGCGAGGCGGCGTCCGGCGGCGAGGTGAAGACATTGAACACCTGGCCGCAGTCCTGGCAGATCCGCCGGCCCGTCAGGCGCTTGAACAGCACGCCGAGATCGAGATTCAACAACACCACCGCCTCGAGCGGCCTGCCGATGTCTCCGAGCATCTTCGCGAGCGCGTCCGCTTGGGCGATGTTCCGCGGAAATCCGTCCAGAATGAACCCTTTGGCGGCATCGGGCTGCGCCAGCCGGTCGCGAATCATGCCGAGCACGGTGGCATCGTCCACCAGCTTGCCCGCATCCATGGCGGCCTTCGCGCGCAGCCCCAGGTCGGTGCCGGCGGCCACCGCCACCCGCAGCAGATCGCCGGTGGAAATTTGCGGCACGCCGTAGGTCTTGACGAGCAGCTGGGATTGCGTGCCCTTGCCCGACCCTGGCGCGCCTAAAAGGACTATACGCATGGTTCTCGCCGATGATGAAAGCGCGCTACCGTACCTTCGCGGCAGCCCACCGTCAAACGCCGGCGGACGCCTCCCCGGGGCTCGCATAGTCGTGCCGCGGCAGCGCCGATCGGCTATCCTCGCCGGCTTATGCAGCGATCGAGCCCCAAAAACGCCTTCTACGCGCAGTCGGGCGGCGTCACCGCCGTCATCAATGCGTCCGCCTGCGGACTGCTCGAAACGGCCCGTAAGTACCCGAAACGCATAGGCAAAGTCTATGCCGGGCGGCACGGGATCCTCGGCGCCCTGACCGAGGACATGATCGATACCAGCCTGGAGAGCCCCGCCACCATCCGCGGCCTGCGCCACACCCCGGGCGGCGCATTCGGCTCAGCGCGCTACAAACTGGCGGGAATCGACAAGAATCGCGCGCAATACGAGCGCCTGATCGAGGTGTTTCGGGCGCACGACATCGGCTATTTCTTCTACAACGGCGGCAACGATTCCATGGACACCGCGCAAAAGGTGTCCGAAATCGGCGCCCAACTGGGCTATCCCATCGCCTGCATCGGCGTGCCGAAGACCGTCGACAACGATCTGCCCTTGACGGACTGCTGCCCCGGATTCGGTTCGGCCGCCAAGTACATCGCCGTGGCGATCCGGGAGGCCGCGCTCGACGTGCTGTCGATGGCCCGCACGTCCACGAAAGTGTTCGTGCTCGAGGTGATGGGCCGTCACGCGGGTTGGCTGGCGGCGGCCGGCGGCCTCGGCGCCGAGAGGAGCGGCGACGCGCCGCATGTCATCTTGTTCCCGGAAATCACCTTCGACCGCGCCCGCTTCCTGGCCAGGGTCAAGGAGTGCGTGGAGAGTCGGGGCTACTGTGTCGTCGTGGTCTCCGAGGGCGTGCGCGACGAGCAGGGTAGATTTCTCGCCGAAGCCGGCACCAAGGATGCGTTCGGACACGCGCAACTGGGCGGCGTCGGTCCGGTCGTCGCGCAGATGACCCAGGAGGCCTTCGGCTACAAGTTTCACTGGGCGGTGGCCGACTATCTGCAGCGCTCGGCGCGGCACATCGCCTCGAAGGTGGACGTCGAACAGGCATACGCCGTCGGCAAGGCGGCGGTCGAACTGGCGCTGAAGGGCCGCAATGCCGTGATGCCGGTGATCCTTCGACAGTCCGCCAAGCCCTACCGCTGGACCATCGGCGAAGCGCCCTTGAGCGCGGTCGCCAACCAGGAAAAGAAGGTGCCGCGCAACTACATCACCGCGGACGGCTTCGGCATCACCGCTGCCTGCCGCCGGTATCTGTCACCGTTGATCGAGGGCGAGGACTACCCGCCGTACGTGAACGGCCTTCCCGCCTACGTCACCCTCCGGGGGCGCGGCGTGCCGAAGCGGCTCAAGACCCGATTTCTGCCTTAAAACTCTGCCATGGAACCATAACGGAGATTTCCTAGATGACGCTCGACAACGCGCTTTGGCTGGCGATAGGTTCAGGGGTGATCGCAATTATTTATGGGCTGGTGTCGGTCCGCTGGATCCTGGCCCAACCGGCGGGCAATCCCCGGATGCAGGAAATAGCGGCGGCCATTCAGGCCGGCGCGCGGGCCTATCTCAACCGGCAGTACACCACCATCGCGGCCGTCGGGGTCATTCTGTTCGTGGTTCTCGGCCTGAGCCTGGGCTGGGCCACCGCGGGCGGCTTCGCGGTCGGCGCGCTCCTGTCAGGCCTCGCCGGATACATCGGCATGTTCATCTCGGTGCGGGCGAACGTGCGCACCGCGCAGGCGGCTCACAGCGGCATCAACGCGGCCCTCAAGGTCGCGTTTCGTGGCGGCGCCATCACCGGCATGCTGGTGGTGGGTCTGGGGCTCCTCGGCGTGGCCGGGTACTACGTCGCGATGCTGCATCTGCTCGGCGATGCCTCCGCCGCCCTGCGTTCCTTGGTGGGCCTGGCGTTCGGCGGATCGTTGATATCGATCTTCGCACGCCTGGGCGGCGGCATCTTCACCAAGGGCGCCGACGTCGGCGCCGATCTCGTCGGCAAGGTCGAGGCCGGCATTCCCGAGGATGATCCGCGCAACCCCGCGGTCATTGCCGACAACGTCGGCGACAACGTCGGCGATTGCGCCGGCATGGCGGCCGACCTGTTCGAAACCTACGCCGTCACACTCGTCGCCACGATGCTGCTCGGCGGCCTCGTCATGGTCGACATGGGCGAGCGGGCCGTGCTCCTCCCGTTGGTGCTGGGCGCCATTTCGATCGTCTCCTCCATCGTCGGCACCTTCTTCGTGTCGACCCAGGAGGGCGGCAAGATCATGAACGCGCTGTACAAGGGCGTCATCGTTTCCGGCGTGATTTCCGCCATCGCGTTCTATTTCGTGACCAAGGAAATCATGGGCGACCGGGCCATGGCCATGTGGCTGTGCACGCTGGTCGGCCTGGCGCTCACCGCCGCCATGATCGTCATCACCGAATACTACACCGCCACCGAATACGGGCCCGTGCAGCACGTGGCCTCGGCATCGCAGACCGGACACGCCACCAACATCATCGCGGGCCTGGGCGTTTCGATGAAAGCCTGCGCCCTGCCCGTCGTCGCTGTCTGCTTGAGCATATGGGCCTCCTATCAGCTGGCGGGCCTGTACGGCATCGCCATCGCCGCCACGGCCATGCTGTCGATGACCGGCATGATCGTCGCGCTCGACGCCTACGGCCCGATCACGGACAACGCCGGCGGCATCGCCGAGATGGCCGGCCTCGACAAGAAGGTCAGGGACGTCACCGATCCGCTGGATGCGGTCGGCAACACCACCAAGGCCGTCACCAAGGGTTACGCCATCGGCTCCGCCGGCCTCGCCGCCCTAGTGCTGTTCGCGGACTACACGCACAAGCTCGATGAGGTTCTCGGGCATGCCACCAGCTTCGATCTGTCCAATCCGGCCGTGATCATCGGCCTGTTCATCGGCGGGTTGATCCCCTACATGTTCGCGGCCATGGCAATGGAAGCCGTGGGCCGGGCAGCGGGCGCCGTGGTGAACGAGGTGCGCCGCCAGTTCCGCGAGATCAAGGGAATCATGGAGGGCACCGCCAAACCCGATTATTCGCGCGCCGTCGACATGCTCACCAAGGCTGCCATCAAGGAAATGATAGTTCCCTCACTTTTGCCGATTCTCGCGCCGATCGTGCTGGTATTTGTCGTGAACTGGCTGATGGGACCCGGATCGGGCATCCAAGCCCTGGGCGGCCTGTTGATCGGCACCATCATCACCGGCTTGTTCGTCGCGATCTCCATGACGACCGGCGGCGGCGCCTGGGACAACGCGAAGAAATACATCGAGGAAGGTCACTTCGGCGGCAAGGGCTCCGATGCGCACAAGGCGGCGGTCACCGGCGACACCGTCGGCGATCCGTACAAGGACACGGCCGGCCCCGCGATCAACCCCCTCATCAAGATCATCAACATCGTGGCACTGCTCATGGTGCCCGTGCTCGGCAAGATGATGTAGGGTCAAATGTCGAAGTAGATCGCGTCGGGCTCCGCCATGCCGTCACGGGTGGCGACCCGAAGCTCGGGTTCCTTGAGGGACACCCGGGAGCGGGGCGGCACGGTGTGCGTGAGGAACACCGAGCCGCCGATCACGCTGTCGGCACCGACCACCGTTTGACCGCCGAGCACCGTGGCGTTCGCGTACAAGGTCGAGCCGCTCTCGAGCGTGGGGTGCCGTTTGCGCCCGCGAATGATCTGGCCGGCCGCATCCCGGGGGAAGGACAGCGCTCCCAGGGTGACGCCCTGATACAACTTGACCCCCTCGCCGATGTCGGTGGTCTCGCCGATGACCACGCCGGTCGCGTGGTCGATGAAGAAGGCTGCGCCGATTCTCGCCCCCGGATGGATGTCGCAGCCGGTCTTCGAATGCGCCCACTCGGTCATGATGCGCGCCATCATCGGCACACCCAGGTCGTACACGACATGCGCGACGCGGTACACGCTCACCGCCAGGAGTCCAGGGTAGGCGAGGATCACCTCGTCGAGATTGGTCGCCGCCGGGTCGCCGTCGTAGGCGGCCTGCACGTCGCGCAGCAGCAGACCGCGGATCTGCGGCAGACGCCGCAGGAACACCGCGGCCAGTTCGCGCGCCCGCGGCGCACAGTCGCCGATGTCCGCAGTGCCGCCGCCGTCCGCGCGGCCGCCGTCGCGGTGCGGGGACGCTCGCTCCCGGCCGTAGCACAGGCAGTGCTCCATTTCCCGCTCGATCTTCGGGGCCAGCTCGGCCACCGAGCGGGCGACGTGCGCGGCGAGATTCGCCTCGTTCAGATCGCGACGACCGAAATAGCCCGGGTACAGCAGATCCAGCACCGACTCGAGGATCTCGACGATGGCTTCGCGCGACGGCAGAAAGCGCTGCGAGATGTGGCGCGCCCGTTCGTCGCCGGAATAGCTCGCGAGCAGCGCGCCTACGACTTCGTTCACGGGCGCGCTCAGGCCACGGCCTGCATCTTCTCGACCTCGTCGAACAGACCCTCGAACAGGGCGCCTGACAGATAGCGCTCGCCAGCGTCCGGGAGAATGACCACGATGGTCCGGCCCTTGTTCGCAGGCTCGCGCGCCAGCCGCAGCGCCGCCGCCATGGCCGCACCGCAGGATATTCCGCAGAGAATCCCCTCCTCCCGCGCGAGTTGACGCGCCGTGGCGATGGCGTCCTCGTTGCTGACCTGTTCGACGCGGTCGACCAGGGACAGATCGAGGTTCTTCGGAATGAAACCGGCGCCGATGCCCTGGATCTTGTGCGGCGACGGCGCCGGAGCCTGGCCCGCCAGGGTCTGGCTGATGACCGGGGAGTTCGTGGGCTCGACCGCGACCGTCACGATCTTCCTGCCGCGGGTGTTCTTGATGTAGCGCGACACGCCCGTCAACGTCCCGCCCGTGCCGACGCCGGACACGAAAATGTCCACCTTGCCGTCGGTGTCCTCCCAGATCTCCGGCCCGGTGGTCGTTTCATGGATGGCCGGATTGGCGGGATTCTCGAACTGCTTCATCATCACGTACTTGCCGGGTTCGGACGCGGCGAGTTCCTCCGCCTTCGCGATCGCCCCCTTCATGCCCTTCGCGCCGGGGGTGAGCACCAGCTTCGCGCCGAATGCGACGAGCACCTTGCGCCGCTCCATGCTCATCGTATCCGGCATGGTGAGCACGCAGCCGTAGCCGCGCGCGGCGGCGGCGAACGCCAGCGCGATTCCCGTATTGCCGCTGGTCGCCTCGACGATCGACATTCCGGGTTTGAGCGTGCCGCGCTCTTCGGCATCCCACACCATCGCCGACCCGATGCGGCACTTCACCGAATAGGCGGGATTGCGTCCCTCGATCTTGGCGAGAACGATCGCGCCGCTGGAGGCGTCCAGGCGGTTGATCCGTACCAAGGGCGTACGCCCGATGGATTTGGTGTTGTCTGTGAAAATCGGCATGTTCCACCTCGTTGACCGGTTGACCTTGGGCCGATTTTCCTCCTAAGCGCAGGTCGAATTCCAAAAATTTTGGTTATGAGACGCTGCCTGACGGTTATAAGCGTGCGCCGGAGGCGGCATCGGACCGGTCTCACCCCTGCCACGGGGCCGCGGACTCGGTATGCGAGGGCCGGAAGCAGGATTTGTACTCCGGGAGCGGCACCTGTTGCCCGTCGAGCCGGATGGTTCCCAGGTGCAGCCGCCACGTGCTCTCGAGCCGGGGCGGCGCCACCGGGAAGACCACGAAGACATGCGGTTCGAGCGTCGGCGCCGTTCCCGCAGGTGCGTTCAAATCGACCGGCAGATGCGCCAGGGGGCTGCCCGGGGTGTGCGCCTTGAGGGGGTCTGCATCGTAGAGAATGGGATCCGCCGCAATCCGCCGGCCGTCGATCTCCACCCACGCGTCGGCCGGCCGATACTCCATGGCAAATGCCGGACGCGGCGGGGTGGCATGCTGGCCGCCGGACATGCCGCCGACGGCGACCGGATACACCCTGGCGTCGCGCGCACCCGGCGCCGGCGCATCGGCGACGCTCAGGAAGTACTCGATCGACCCGAACCGCTCGTTCGGTTGTGAATACACATTGCCGCGCCAGCCGGGCGCGGGCTCCGGTTGAGGGCACAACGACGCGCTCGCCGGGTAGGTCCTGTAGTTGCAGGCCGCCAGCCACAGCGCGGCCAGCAGGGGCGCACCCCGCCCGCACAGGTTCCTGAGGGCGAATCCCCGCGGCTCGCGCGTCATTCCGAGGCGCTCATACGGACTTGCAGAAACTGCTCGGTGGACGCCACTCGGTATACGTCTTCGAGAAAGTATCGATGGTCTTGCTCATCCCCTTGGTCAGGTTGAACAACTGCGCCTCGCCGCCCACCTGGCCCGTGACCTTCAGCTCGATCTTCGTGCACGGAGCCGCGCTCAGGTTCGACGAGTGGGTGACCCCCTCGGTGTGGATGACCTGGGCATACACGTCCGCGCTCGAGCCCAGAACGTTCGTCAGCGGCATGGAACCCATGGGTGTCGAGATCAATGCTTGATACATCGCCGCCGGCAGAATCGTCGTCGCCACGGCCTGCATCGCCAGGTCGACCTCCTGGGCCACGAGCTTCAATTGCCACCTCCCGAGATTGCCGAAGAAGGCGAACTTGAGCTCCACCCGCGGCGCGCAAAACGAGATCACCATGCCGTTGGGTGCGACCGGCGACACGTTGGCGTCGTCCGTGATGGTGAACGTCAAGCCCGTGGAACTCTCCGGGTCGACTTGATCCTGGTTGGCCGCCGCTTCCTGACTCTTGGAACCCACCCAATCGATGTCGAAGCCGCCCTTCGAATACTCGTTGCCGCCCGTCAGGGCGGGATGGATCAAGAACGCGGCGCTGATTTCCAGGTTGAGCGGCATGCCATCCAGCACGGGCGCCAAGGGAATCGACAGCGCGCCGGGAAGCTTCAGCTTGTCCTCCGCCGCCCAGACTCCCGGAGTGTCCTTGCCGATCTCCCAGACGAAGTGCAGATGACCGCTGAGATGGCTGAGTCCCGAGCGGCGCAGCGCATCCGGGGTGGAGGGAAGCTGAATGTCCGTCACGAACTGAAAATCCGTGATCGTTCCCTCCATGGAGATGGCCGATTTGAAGCCGTTGGTATTCTTGCTGAGCCGCGCGGAAATCTCCGCCTCGTCGTCCGCCGCCGACACGGCCCACCGGTCGACCTTCCAGCCGTCCAGAATCGCGTTTTGAGCGCTGCCCTTCGCGCTCTTGCCGACGTCGCCGACCGGCAGCGAGGGCGCGCGCGTTGCGGCAGCCTGCGCCTCGGCGGCGGGGACGATCGCGTCGAGCCATCGGCCCGGGCCCGGCGCAGGATCGGCCGACCGCGCGCGGTGCGGTCCATGGAAGGCGATCGACGGCTCCAGTTTGATCTCGCCCGCCTGCACCACGTCGACCAGATTCGCGGCGTCGATGAGGAGCAGCGTCCGCGGCCCGTCGGTCCGCGACCCGACGATCTTCGCGGCATAGCCGCCCTTGACCAACATCACGTCCCCGGCCTTCAGTGCACGGATCTCCGGCGAGGCGCCGTCGAAGAGGACCCCGTGACCATCGCTGCTGATGCCTTGGATCGACGCATCGACGGCCGCCGCCTCGATGAACTTCACCTGCGGCTTGTAGGTGACGTGCGCGAAGCTGCCGTTTGCCGTCACCGAGACGTCGCGTTCGGCGGCCGCCTTGTGCGCCAGCCACTCATCCCCTCCGAATGACGGCGTCCCTGCCGGCGAGACTGCCGGCGACGGCGCCTTCGTGGAAGCCGCCGGGGCCTGCCGGCTTTTGCCGCAACCGGCGGCCAGCAACGCCGCTGCGGCCAGGCCGGCCACCGCCGCCCGGCGAAGCGCCGCCCGATCTTCGGAGCCTTTCATCGGATCGTCACCGCGATCTCGAACGGCCCCCAGGGCTCCTCCGACATCGTATTGGCATGGATCTGCAGCACGTAACGTCCGGTCTCGGGCAGGCGATACGGAGACTCGACGTCGAGCGCGGCGACGCCGCCGCCGGGCGCTCTCAGCGGAATGCCGCCCGACGTCTTGAGGTTTCCGCTCACGACCCGCACGACCAGGGTTTGCCCCGCACGCGCGTCGAAGGCGAAAAAACGCGCCGGGCGTTCGGCGGTCACGGCCCCGTCGGCCGCAATCGACACGCTTCCCCGCCGCATGTGCAGCACGCTGGGACAGGGCTCATCGCCCGTCAGACACGCGGCACCGGCGAAGTCCAGCAACAGGAACGCAAGAGTGGCGATCATGTCTACTTCTGCAACAGGCCGTCGTACGGCGAAGCCACTTTGGCGAAGCCGTCCGGCACCTGAAAGGCGGACGGCGGAATCGCCTCCTCTGAGAAGGCTGATTTCTGGGTGGTGGTTTCGAACATGACCGAGTTCGGCGGCGTGCCGGGAGCCGCAGCGGCGGACGGCACCGTGGCCGACGAGGACGCCGGGGTCGTCGCAATATGGCGGAAGGCGCCGGCGAGCGACCGGCCGAACGCGGACCCGATCGATCCCAGCCGGTCCGCCGCCGCTGCCGCGGCATCGGCCGTGGCGTTGCCCACCGCCTGGGTCGCCTCGCTGCCGGAGCCGCCGGCGGCGCTGCCGGCCGCGCCGGTGGTGCCGGTGGACGTCAACATCGTA
>JBBISV010000057.1:0-14077 GCA_037441085.1 Gammaproteobacteria bacterium
GGCATGCCGTTGCCGGCCAATGCCGCCGAAATCTGCAATTCCATGAATGTCGCGAACAGGTCGTACCGCGGCCCACAGGCCGCGCGCAGGCGCTCGATCGAGGCATCGACGTCGTAGCCCGCGGCCTTGCCCGCGCGAAAACAGGCGATGGCCGAGGCCACCTGGTCCGGTGCCAGGCGCAGTTCACGCATCATCCGGCGGGCGGCGTCGATCTCGGCCTCGGATATCCGGCCGTCGGACTTGGCGACATGCCCCATCAGCTCGAACGTGGTCCGGAAGAACACCGACGCCACCAATCCCGGGTCGCCCGCGCCCCCCCCGGGCGCCGATTGCTGATCGAAAATCTGGCCGATGAAGGCGCCGATCACCGCGCCCCAAAGGCTGTGGGCGACCACCAGGCCGATCAGCGCGCCGAATAATTTGCCCGTCCACCGCATCCGCGTTGACCTGATTGAGTCCCGCCGCCAGAATAACCAGCCTTCCAGCCGATCATGTTATCAGCAGCCGGACGCCAACCACGTGCAACAATCGCCGCCATCGCCGCCGCTGTTCGAGTCTGCTCTCCGCGGCTTGAAGAAGATCCATCAGGGCAAGGTGCGCGACATCTACGCCGTCGATGCTGATCACCTGCTGATCGTCACGACCGACCGGCTGTCCGCGTTCGACGTCGTGCTGCCGGATCCGGTGCCGGACAAGGGCGCGGTGCTGAACGGGATCTCCGCCTATTGGTTCGCGAAGACCGCCCACATCGTGCCGAACCAGTTGTCCGATCTGCGCGTCGAGGATGTCGTCCACGATGCCGACGAACGCCTGCAACTCGCGAACCGGGCGATGGTCGTCAAACGCCTGGATGCGCTGCCGGTCGAGGCGGTCGTGCGCGGCTATCTGATCGGTTCCGGCTACCGCGATTACGTCGCCCGGGGAGCCGTCTGCGGCATCCGGCTGCCGCCGGGTCTGCGGATCGCCGACCGCCTGCCCGAACCCGTCTTCACGCCCGCATCGAAGGCGCCGGCCGGCAAACATGACGAAAACATCGATTTCGAAACCTTGGTGCGCGAAATCGGCGGCGACCACGCCGCCGAAATCCGCCGCATCTCCCTCGAGATCTACCGCTTCGCGGCGGCGCACGCGCTCGCCCGCAACATCATCATCGCGGACACGAAATTCGAGTTCGGACTCGATCGCGGCGGCCGCATCACGCTGATCGACGAGGTGTTGACTCCCGACTCGTCGCGATTCTGGCCGGTCGAGTCCTATCGGCCGGGGACCAACCCGCCGAGTTTCGACAAGCAGTTCGTGCGCGACTATCTGGAGGAGCTGAATTGGGACAAAAAGCCGCCGGCTCCGCACCTGCCGGCGGAGATTCTGGCGCGAACCAGCGCGAAGTACCGACAAGCGCTCGCGTTATTGACGGCGTGAGCGGGCCGGGCCGCCTGCTGAAGCGGCTGGAGTACGACCTGTTCGTGCGGTCACGCGACGCGGCGCCGCCCTGGGGCGCCGCGCTGCGCTGCCTGAGATACCCGGTCGCGTTGTTGCGCGACTGGTCCGCCGGCGAATTGAACGTGCGGGCCATGAGCCTCGCCTACACCACGCTGCTGTCGATCGTGCCGCTGATCGCATTCAGCATCTCGATACTCAAGGGGCTCGGCGCGCACGCGGACCTGGCGGCGATCCTCTACGAGTTCTTCCGGCCGATAGGCGGGGCCGCGCCGCAGCTGACGGCGAGCGTCATGCAGTTCGTGAAGAACATGCGCGGCGACGTGCTCGGATCCATCGGCCTCGCGTTCCTGTTCTACACCGTCGTCACGACGATCCAAAAAATCGAATCGAGCTTCAATTACGTCTGGCGCATCGGCCGGTCGCGGAGCCTCGCGCGCCGTTTCGGGGAATACCTGAGCGCCGCGATCGCGGGGCCGGTGCTGCTCGCGGCGGCGCTCGGCGTGCTGGCCTCGGCGCACGACAGCCCGATCGCCCAATGGCTCGGCGCGATCATGCCCTTGCACTGGACCTTCTCCCTGCTCGGCAAGCTGCTGCCGTACCTCGTCGTCACGCTGGTGTTCACGGCGATGTATGCGCTCGTGCCCAACACGCGCGTGCAATCGCGGGCGGCGCTGATCGGCGGCGCGAGCGCAGGCGTGCTGTGGGCGCTCATCGGCAAGGCGTTCACGGCGTTCATCCTCTACTCGTCCCAGCTGATCGCGATTTACACCAGCTTCGCCGTGGTGCTGACGACGCTGATCTGGGTCTACCTCAGCTGGCTCGTGCTGCTGATCGGCGCGCAACTCGCCTTTTATGTGCAAAATCCACAATACCTCCGCCACGGCCAGACCCTGATCGACCTCGCCGGCAGCGGGCGGGAGCGCGCGGCCTTCACGATCATGTTCCTGATCGCCAGGGACCACGCGAGCGGCGCCGGAACCTGGACCGCCGTCCGGCTCGCCGAGGAGATGGACATTCCCGGCAACGCACTCGATCCGGTGCTGGACCGCCTGGAGCGCGCGGGCTTGATCGCCACCACCGAACAGGGCCGGCTCCTGCCGTGCAAGGACATACGCGCGATCAAGCTCTCACAGGTGCTCGAGGCGGTCCGCGCGCCGGACCCGCTGACCGGCGGCCTCGGCGCGCGCATGCCGGCCCGCGCCGAGGAGGTCGTGCGGGAACTGGAAGAGTCGCTGCGCGCGCGGCTCGGCGACCGCACCCTGAACGACTTGATCGCGGCGCCCTGACCCGCCGCGCACCGCGACCGACGCCCTATTCTCCGGCAATCGTCATCTGGTCGATCAAGATCGAACCCGTCCGCACGCCGCCGCGCAGGTCGACGTCATCGCCCACGGCGGTGATGGCCTTCAGCATCACCGACAGGTTGCCGGCAATCGTGATCTCGGCGACCGGAAACTGGATGACGCCGTTCTCGACCCAGAATCCGGCCGCGCCGCGCGAGTAATCCCCGGTGACGGTGTTGACGCCCTGGCCCATCAGCTCCGTGACGTAGAGCCCAGTGTCGAGCGCCGCCAGCATCCGCTCGAACCCGCCCGGCAGCGTCGGCGCGACGACCAGGTTGTGCGCCCCGCCGGCGTTGCCGGTCGACCGCAGCCCCAGTTTGCGCGCCGAATAGCTCGACAGAAGATACCCGTCCAGCACCCCGTCGGCCACCAGCGCCCGGTCGTGCGTGGCGACGCCCTCGTCGTCGAACGGCGCGCTCGCCATTCCCTTGCGGATGTGCGGCCGCTCGGCGATCGAGAAACCCGGCGGGAACACGCGCTGCCCGGCCGCGTTCAGCAGGAAAGATGCCTGACGATACTGGCTGGAGCCGCGGATGGCCGCGGCGAAATGCCCGATCAGGCCGCGGGCGATTTCCGGCGCGAACAACACCGGCGCGCGGCGGGTGGCGAGTTTGCGCGGACCGAGTCGCGCGATGGTGCGCCGGGCGCTTTCCCGGCCGACCTCGGCTCCGTCCGTCAAATCCCGCCAATCGCGCGCGGACGTGTACCAGTAGTCGCGCTGCATCTCCTCGCCGCTGCCGGCGAGCACGACGCAGCTCAGCGTATGCGAGGTCGTGGGGTAGCCGCCAACGAAGCCGTGGGAGTTGCCATAGACATGCAGCGCCTGATGCGTGCCGAGCGTCGCCCCTTCGGAATTGTTGATCCGGGCGTCGAATGCCAGCGCGGCGGCCTCGCATTCCTTCGCGATTTCGATGGCCCGGTCGGCCGCCAGCTCCCAGGGATGGGACAGATCGAGATCCGGCACCCGGGCGGCCATCAGTTCGCGGTCCGCGAGTCCCGCGAACGGGTCCGTGGCGGTGAATCTCGCGATGCTGCAGGCCTTGGCCACCGTCGCCCGCACCGCGTCGGCGGAGAAGTCCGCGGTGCTCGCCGAGCCCTTGCGGCCGCCGAAATAGACCGTCACGCCAAGACTCCGATCCCGTTGGTGCTCCAGCGTTTCAACCTCGCCGAGGCGCACACCGACCGAAAGGCCGGTGTTCTGGCTGACCACCGCCTCGGACTGCGCCGCGCCCAGCGCCGCCGCCTCGGCCAGCGCGAGTTCTATGATCGCCTCCAGACCTTTCGAACTCAAACCAAACGAATTGCCGGGAACGACCGCCATCGGGACCTCCTTGAGGGTTCTGGGACCGTAACGACGATTCTACCGGCCCGAGTGATAGCATGGGCGGCATGAACGAAGAAAATACCCACACCCAGGACGATTCAGGCGAGCGCTCGCGGCCGAGCAAGAGCGCCCTGAAGCGCGTCGCCGTCTCGCTGCAGGAACTCGGAGTCGAACTCGCCGCCCTCCCCGACATCGAACTCGGGGGCTTGGACCTGCCCGAAAATCTCGTGACCGCGCTGCGGGAGCTGCGGCGCCTGCCATCGCACGGCGCGCGCCTGCGCCAGCGCCAGTACATCGGCAAGCTGATGCGCACGATCGATCCGGAGCCGCTGGTGGCGCGCCTCGCGGAGCGCAAGCGCAACCACGATCGGGATGTGCGCGAATTCCAGCAGGTTGAACGCTGGCGCGACCGCCTGCTCGGCGGCGAACCGGGTGCGCTCGAGGAACTGCTCGCGGCCTATCCGGATTCCGACGGACCGACCCTGACGCGGCTAGTCGACAAGGCGAGCAAGGAGCGCGACGACCGGCGCTCTCCGGCCGCGGCGCGGGCGCTTTTCGCCTACTTGAAACAATTGCTCGCCTAGGCGTTTGGTACACTCGGCTTCTTATGCAAATCTCGGTCGGGATCATCATGGGCTCGTCTTCCGATTGGGAGACGATGCAGGGCGCGGCCGACATGCTCGCGTCCCTGGGCATCGGCTATGAGGTGCGCGTCGTCTCCGCTCACCGCACGCCCGACCTGCTGTTCACCTACGCGGAGGAGGCCCGCGGGCGCGGGCTGAAGGCCATCATCGCCGGTGCGGGCGGCGCGGCGCATCTGCCCGGCATGACGGCGGCCAAGACTTCGGTGCCGGTGCTCGGGGTGCCGGTGCAGTCGAAGGCGCTGAACGGGCTCGACTCGCTGCTGTCGATCGTGCAGATGCCGGGCGGCGTGCCGGTCGCCACGTTCGCGATCGGGATCGCGGGCGCCAAGAATGCGGCGCTGTTCGCCGCGGCGATCATCGCCAACGAATCGACCGAAGTGCGCGCGGCGCTCGACGCGTTTCGCGGTGCTCAAACCGCCGCGGTGCTCTCCAAACCCGACCCACGACTGCCTTGAGCGCGCGCGCCATCACGCGCGTCGGCATCGTCGGCGCCGGACAGCTCGGCCGGATGATGGCGCTTGCCGGCATACCGCTCGGCCTGCGGTGCACGTTTCTCGGGCCGGGCGCCGACGCTCCGGGCGCCGCGGTCGCGCCGATACTCGTCGGCGACCTCGCGGATGCGCGGCTGCTGGACGACCTCGCGGCGCGCAGCGACGTGCTCACCTTCGACTGGGAGAACATCTCGGCCGACGCGCTTGCGCCCCTCGCGAAGCGGGTCCTGATCCGCCCGCCGCCCGCCGCGCTCGAGTGCTCCCAGGATCGCCTGTACGAAAAGGCGCTGTTCAGCGGCCTGAAGATCCCCGTCACCCCGCACGCGGCGGTCGACAGCCGCGCCGATCTCGACGTGGCGGTGCGCAAGCTCGGCCTGCCCGGCGTGCTGAAGACGCGGCGCATGGGCTACGACGGCAAGGGACAGGTCGTGCTGCGCAACGCGGCGCAGATCGACGCGGCGTACGCGCAACTCGGCGACGGCGGCTTGATCTACGAGAAATTCCAGGATTTCACCCGCGAGGTGTCGATCGTCGGCGCGCGTGCGGCCGACGGCCGCTGCGCGCTCTATCCGCTGTCGGCGAACACGCACTCGGGCGGCGTCCTGCGCTATGGAATCGCGCCGTTTCGCGACGCGGCGCTGGAGAGGCGCGCCGGAATTTATTTCAGGCGCGTCGCCGCCGCGCTGAATTATATCGGCGTGCTCGCGATCGAGTTCTTCGTCGTCGACGGAAGGTTGCTGGCGAATGAAATGGCGCCGCGCGTGCACAACTCGGGACATTGGACGATCGAGGGCTGCGCGACCAGCCAGTTCGAGAATCACCTGCGCGCGATCTGCGGCCTGCCGCTCGGCAGCACGCGCGCGCTCGGCCACACCGCGATGATCAATTTCCTGGGCTGCATGCCGGAGCGCGGGCGGCTGCTCGCGATCGACGGCCTCGCCTATCATGATTACGGCAAGGAGCCGCGGCCCGGCCGCAAGCTCGGTCATTGCACGATTCTCAAACCGCTCGCAAAGCAGCGCGATTCCGCGCTCAAAAATGTTCTAAAATTGATGCATTGGCGGTAATCCGGACCGGCATCGACCGCCGCCGGCACTCCCAGAGCAAGGCAGTTTGCGCGATGTATCTTGAACTCTTCAAGCTCCATGAATTGCCGTTCCGGTTGAGCCCGGACCCGCAGTTTCTCTACCTCAGCAAGCAGCATGCGCGCGCCAAGGCGTACATGGAGTCGACCATCTGGTTCACGGACGGCTTCGTGGTCATCACCGGTGAGATCGGCGCCGGAAAGACCACGCTGATCGAGACCTTCATGCGCGAACTGCAGTCCGACGTCATCGTCGCGCAGATCAATCAGACCCAGCTGTCGCCGACCGCCTTTCTGCAGACCGTGCTGGTCCAGTTCGGATTCACGCCCTACAACATGAAGAAACCCGAGGTGCTCGCGACCCTCAACGACTTCCTGATGGAACAGCACACCAGCGGACGCAAGGTCCTGTTGATCGTCGACGAGGCGCAAAACCTCAACAACAAGGTGCTCGAGGAGGTGCGGATGCTGTCGGGCATCGAGACGACGAAGGAAAAGGCGCTGCGCATCATTCTCGCGGGCCAGCCGGAATTGAACGACAAGCTGAACTCCCGCGAATTGGTGCAACTCGCCCAACGGGTGCGCCTGCGCTTTCACCTGACGGCGCTGACCCGGTCCGAGACCGACGCCTACATCGACCATCGCCTCGAAGTCGCCGGCTCCCAGGGCCGCAGGATCTTCGCGGAAGACGCGTATCCGACGATATACCGGTACACGGGCGGCGTGCCGCGCCTGATCAACACGCTGTGCGACACGGCGATGATGGCCGCGTTCGGGCGCAATTCCGACAGCGTCAGCGTGGGCGACCTCGAAGCCGCCATCAAGGAGCTGCAATGGGTCGAGTACGCGGCGCGGACCAACCGCATGCACGCGCCCATGGCCGAACAGCCGCCGTCGGCGAACGCATCACCCGCCGGTTCCGCCGGCCAGGTGATCGGCCGGATCCTGGTCGCGCACGACGGCAAGACGACCTTCGAGCGCGAGCTGCGGCCGGGGCGCATCGTGATCGGCCGAACGCCCGACAACGACCTGCAGATCGACAGCAAATTCATCAGCCGCCATCATTGCCAGATCGTGACCCAGCCGGACTCCTGCGTGATCGAGGACCTGAACAGCACGAACGGCATCTACATGCATTCGAAGCGGGTGCGCCGCCACAACCTCAACGACGGCGACGTCGTGGTCGTCGGACGGCACGAAATCATGTACATCGATGAACGCCACGGCCGCGCGCGGCCGCCCGTCGAAGGCGCGGACACCCAGGTGATCGACAAGGACTAGGGGCTTCTCTCGGCGTCGTCGCCGGCCGGCGCCGGCGGTGCGATGTCGCCGCCGCTGTACTCGCGGCGCATCTCGCGATATCCGCGCCGGCGCAGAACCAGCGTCAGCGCGGCGATTTCAGCGGCGATTCCCACCGTCAGGGTGGCCGCGGCGCGCGGGCCGTCGGCATCGACGTAGGAGACGCCGATCGCGCACGCACCGATCGCCGCGTAGAGGTACGGCAGGGATTCGTACAAAGGGCCGGCCAATCGCACGTCGGGTACTCCGGCAACAGCGGTGGACTCCATGCCAATGCTAACGCCAACGCGGCCGCGAATCCCGCTTGTTTTGACTTAATGCGCGCTCGGGCGGAGCGTCAATCCTTGCCGACCAGCAATTCCGACAGGCGCGTGAGCCAGGAGCGGCGCCAGCCCTCGACCCGCAGCTGCCGGTCCTTGCGTTGCGCGACGCGCTCGGCTTCGGCCAGCAGGTCCTTGGGAAGTTCGAGGCGGTAGGTACCGGTCAGGGAATTGTCGGCCATGGGAGGGTCTCCATCGGTTGTCGAATGATTTGCGTCGCCACAGCGTACTGAACGTCGCGCGACCGCGGGTGTGAGCCATCGCACGCTATTTCGCGTCCTTGCGGGCCCCGCGACAAACCGTCGCAGGGCGGCGACGGCCGCACGCGATTGCGTGACGCATCTGTTCGTGGGAACTGCGACGTGGGTCACACTATTTCCGGCATCGCGCCCGCGCCTCCGGTTGCCATCCGGCGGATGACGGGAGTAGATTTTCGAGTGCGGCGTGGGGAGCATGGAGCACCAAGGCGCATGCCCCGACAGAGGGTAACCGAATGAATGGACTGCGAATTGTCCTGCTGGAGCATTGTCGGATCCTGCGCGCCGGCTTGGTTGCCCTGCTGGGCTCCCAGGCCGGCGTCGACAGCGTCGCGGCGTTCGGCACGATCGATGAAGCGGCGGCGGCGATTCCGGCGATGGCCCCCACGGTGATCCTGGTCGACGCGGACCTTCCGGAATGCGGCGCCGCGGTCGAGATCGAGGCCCTGGCCGCGCGCGGCTGGAACGCCCCGATCGTCGTGTTGACGAAGGCGGCCGACGACGCTTGTATACGCGCGGCGATGCGCGACGGCGCGTCCGGCTACGTGCTGAAGGATGCCGATCAATCGGAACTCGTCGCGGCACTGTGCGCCGTGAGCGCCGGCAACCGCTTCGTCTGCGGCGCCCTCGCCAAGACGATGCTGGCGGGACCGGTCGACCACCCCGGCGAGGCGGGCCGCGCGATCGCGCATCTGATCACCGGGCGCGAGCGCGAAGTGCTAATGCGCATCGCGCTCGGCCAGTCGAACAAGCTGTCGGCGCGGGACCTGGGCCTATCGGTCAAGACCGTGGAAAAGCACCGCTCCAACCTGATGCGCAAGTTGAATTTGCACAACACCGCCGCAGTGACGATGTTCGCGTTGCGCCACGACCTTGTCAATCATCAAGATCTGGCGGCGCCGCCCGCGAATCAGGACGGGCCGTCGCGCGCCAGCACCTGGGCGATCAGTTCGCGCAGTTCCCGGGTCTCGAAGGGCTTGGCGAGCACCGCATCCGCGCCCGCCGATCTTGCGGCCGCGAGGTAGGCACGGGTCGAGATCGCGTCGGGACGATAGTCCTTTAGCCCGAAATTGCCGCCGCCGGAAATGGCGATGATGCGCGTGCCCGGGTTTTGCGCCCGGATCCGGCCGATCGCGCCGACGCCATCGGTGCCGGGCAGCACGATGTCCACGATCACCAGGTCCTTCGGCGAGGCCGCGAGACTCGCGATCCCCGCATCCGCGTCGCCGACCGTCTCCACCTGGTCGCCGCGGGATTCCAGGACGCGCTGCAGGGCGCTGCGCACATACGGCTCGTCGTCGATGACCAATACCCGCGTCACGCTCACTCGGCCGAAACCAGTTGGTCGACTTCCTGCAGCGACAGCAGTTTGCATTTGACCGCGAAACGCGCGATCGCGGCGGTACTGTTCAGATTCAGACGCCGCATCAGGCTCGTGCGGTATTTCTCCACCGCTTTCACGCCGCGACCGAGCTCGGCCGCGATCCGCCACGTGGGCACGCCCAGCGCGATGAGACGCAGGACCTGCCGATCCTCCGCATCGAGCGTCACGTCCTCGCTGCGCGGCTCGGCCTCGACACCCGCCAGCCAGTCGCGAATCACGAGGTTGCCGACTCCGGTGCAGGTCGCCGGCAGGCCGCGGGCCGCGCGCCGCAACGCCGACAGCAGATCCGCGCGCAGCGCGTCCTTGCGAACATAGCCGATGGCGCCCGAGTCGAAGGACTCGCGGATGCACTCGAGTGAACAATGCGCCGACAACACCATCACGCGGGTGCGCGGAAACTCGCGGCACAATCGGCGGACGGCGAGGCAGCCGGTGTAGCCCGGCATCGTCAGGTCGCAGATCACGAGATCGGGGTCCAACTCGCGCACCAGCGCGATCGCCTCGTCGACGTCGCCGGCCTCGCCGACGATCTGCAGATCGTGCTCCAGCGACAACAGCGCCGCGAGCCCGGCTCGGACCACGGGGTGATCGTCGACGAGCACCAGCCGATGGCACGGCTCGGTGCGCCGCACGTAATCCGGCCAGATGGCTTCATCCGCGCTTTCCGCGATGGACTCCATGTCTCTCCCTCTGACATGCCGTTCCGACCACCAGACGGAGCTAGCCTATCCCGAATCGAGGCTCCGCCGATAGCGTACGCAGCACACATATTTTGGTGCCGGGGCCCGGCCCCCGGGGGTAGGCAACACCGCAGGCGGTGGGGGGAACCACCGTACTGCGCCGCCGCAGCGACGGCCGCCGCGGGGCGCGGGCCCAAGGCCCCGCTCAGGGCACCGTCCAGGCCCCGTCCGCGAGCAGCGAACTGCCTCGGGCCGCCGCGAATCTCACCAAATAGCCGCCCTTCGACGCGAAGCTCTCGCCCGGGGCGAGCGCGAGCCGCGGGTAATATCCGGTGAGATAGCGGTGTTCGAGCATGTCCTCCATCTGTTCGACGAGCAACTCCCGGTCGAAGTTGTCCGCCATGCCGTTCAAGGTTTCGGCGAGCATGCCGCAGGCGAGATACGTGTTGACCTGCACCGCCTCGGCAACGACCGGAATGTGCAGGAACGAGAACCAGCCCATCGGGAAATCCACCCGCACCATGCGTCGTTGCGGCAGGTCGAACGGGTAGGCGAGCAGCGTGCGTCCGCGCCAGCCGGCCGGCAGCGGCGCGTGCTCGAGTCCGCCCATCAAGCCCGACATGTACACCGTTGCCGGAGCCGCGGCGGCATCGCCAAGCGCCGCGATGTCCGCCGGCCGCAGCCACAGCACCAGCGCGCCGGCCGCGCGCGCGCCGCGCAATGCCGCCTCGAGGCCGCGGCCGGGCGCGCCCGCCGGCAGTATGCGGGCGTCCACGCGCCACCCGTGTCGCCGCAGGTCCGCGGCGAGCGCCGCTGCCGCGGCCGCGCCGCTGTCGCCTGCGCGGTAGACCTGCAGTACCGAGCGCTGCGACGGCGCGGCGGCGGAGGCCTCGATCGCCCTCGCGATGAGGCCAGCCTCGAGCAGCACCCCGCCGGAGTAATACAACGAATAGAAATCCCCGGGACGGGCGGCCGGCACGTCGACGTTCGGAAACAGGCAGGGCACATGGTCCTGTTCGCAAAAATCGTGCACCGGCGCCCAGTCGTCCCTCCCGATGCCGGAAATCACCGCCATGACGGGATCACGCGCCATGTCGCGCTCGAGTTCCGCCCGCCAGCTCGACGCGGGACCCGTGAGCCGCCAGACGCGCAGTTTCCAGCGGCGATTCGCGCGGTACATGCTCTTGCCGTAGGTGCCGCGGCCGCGGGCGCGCAGCAGCGGACTCGGCGCGAACGGAAAGTTGTTCTTCTCGGCGAAGAAATGATCCAGCACGTCGAGCATGCCGCGGCTCTTCACCGGGTCGGCGTCCGGCGTGATGATGGTCGCGAAATGCAGCGTCAGCGCCGTGACGCCCGGAACCTGCGCCGGCGCGAGCGTGCGCAGGTAGCCGACCAGATCCTCAATTTGTGCGTCGTCCAGGCGGAATCGCGGCATCAAGTAGCCGAGGGGCTTGCCGGCGGAGTCGATGCCGTCCCGAACGGCGCGGGCGAAGGTCGCCATGGTGTACGGCGGGCGATCGGTGCGCATACCGGCGACATACGGGAGATCGGGAGCATCGCCGCCCGTCTCGCCGGCCGTGAACAGGTAGCGCGCGGCGATCGGCGGAATTTCGATGCTGTCCTCGCTCTCCCCGAGGCCGCTGCGCTGGTGACAGCTCACGCACGCCGCTTGCGCGCCCCGGGCGTCCAGGCCGCGCCCCAGGCGATCGCCCTCGAGCGGTGCGCCATCCGGCAGAACGCCGCGCAAATAGATGGACTCACCGGCACGTACCTCCGCGGGGACGCCCGGGACGGCGCGGCCGGTCGCGCCGCGCGCCGGCATCGGGCCGGCGATCGCCAACGCGGCGGCGATCACGCCCGAAAGGACGGCGCCTTCCGTCCATCCCCGCACGGCGTTCATCTGCCGGCGGCGCGTGCATCGGCGAACTGCGCGCCGGGCATCGCGAACGTGCGCGCGTCCAGGTGAGGATTCACCAATACGCGCTCTATGACGATGCGGTCCGGCTGCTTCCCCGATCCAACCCCGGTTTCTATCACGGTCGGCATCTGCAGCCCGTCGATCGCCTTGTAGTCGTGGTAGTACATCGACACGGTGACCGGCTTGCCATGCGCGTCCAGCGACGAGCGATCGGTGCGCAGGTCGAGGAAACTGCGCGCATCGACCCAGACATGGTCGTTCTCGCCCGATGCGAACACCACGTCGATGCGGTAGGCCTTGTTGCCGTAGATGCGATCTACCCCCTCGAGCGCCGCGACGCCGCCCTTCGCCTTGTAGTCGATCAACGGGCCGTCGAGCCCGGGCGCATCCTGGGCGAACCGCAATTCCTCCGTGTCGAAGGGTTCGAGCATCGGCCGCCCGTTCGGCGCCGGCCGCAGCTTCCAGCCCTGGGACCCGTCGAAGACCCGCACCGTGTGCACGCCGATCATGTCGATCGCGAATCGCGTCTTGTTCGGCCGGGCCTGGTCCATCGTGAACTGCATGCCCGGCATCGGCGCATGCGCGCTGTCGATGTGGCCGACCCAGGTGAGCGTGTGCACCCGCCGCCAGGCGGCGAGGCCGCCCCGCGCGGCGACGTTGCGCGCGATGATCTGGCCGACGTTGAGCGGCGTCGATCCGGCCCGCGCGCCCCCGGCGGCCAGAGCCAGCACGATCGAGGCCGTCGCAAAGCCGGCAGCGCGCAGCCGCATCGCCGTCAGACTCCCGGCTTTTCGAACAGCGTGTCGGCGAGCGCGGGATTCACCTCGACCTTGTCGATGACCATTTTATGCGTATCGGCGTAACCGTCCACCGCGGTGACCAACACGAACGGAATCTTCAAGCCCCCCGCGACGTCGTGAAAGTCGCGCTGATAGACCCACACCGTGCGCAGGCGCCCGTCCATTTCGCGCGGTGACCCTTCCACCTTCACGTCGAGAAAGCTGTGCGCATCGATCCAGAAGTGTTGCACCCGCCCAGCCCGGCTCGTCAACCGGATGCGATAAGCCGGATGACCGTCGACGGGCTCCACGCCCTCCAGCGCGATCTTGGCGCCGCTCGCCGCATAGTCGAGCAAGGGGCCATCCAGGTCCCATTTTCCGGCCTGCGCCTTCGCCTCGGCCGGCGTGAACGGCTCCGCGTCGACGCGATTGAGGTAGGGTCGAACCAGCCAGCCCGACTTGCCGTCGTAGGTCTGGATCGACGTCTTGCCGGCGAAGCTCACTTCGATGCGCGACCTGTTGGGACGTGCCATGTCGAGCACGAATGGCAATTCGACCTGTTTTGCGGCACGCGAACTGACGACCGGAGCGGTCATCTGCGCGATTGCTTCACGCCGGGTCACCGGCGTTGTCATGTTTTTCACGAATTTCTCGCTGCGCGCGACCGAGTCTCCGGTGCCGGCATCGAGCGTGCCGCTGAAGGACATCGTCCGCACGGCATGCCAGGCGACGAGCCCGCCACGCGCCGCGATGAAGCGATCGACGATCTGTGCCGCCGTGAGCTGCGGCGGCGCGGCCGCGGCCGCGACAGTCTGCAAGGCCATCGCCGCAGCGAGCGAACCCAGGGCCGAGCGCCAGGCCGACCGGGCGGAAATTCGTGGCTTGATATACCTGTTCATGACTCACCTCTTGAGGGACATCGCGGACTCGCGGCCGGTTCCGCGTTACTGCACGACGAGACCGTTCGCCCGAAACTCGCCGATCACCACATCGACGCGGTCGCCGGGTTTGACCACCCGCCCGGTGTTCGCGAACGCCATCCAATAGGTTTTGCCGGGTTCCGGCGTCGTGCGCTGGCGCAACATGCCGACCATGTCCATGGAGGGCACGACCA
>JBBISV010000057.1:14087-16998 GCA_037441085.1 Gammaproteobacteria bacterium
GACTCCGACCTGCCGGTCGACCAGCGAGGGCGTGGCCCGCACGTCGTTCAACAGCCGCGCTTTGTAGGGATCCAGGACCCGCCACGTGAATTCGATCATCTCGCCGGACTCGACCCGCTTCACATCGAGCGAGTCGATACCCCAGATCAGGCGGTAGTAGCGGCCCGCCGCACCGGCGAACGGATTCGGCAGGTAGCGCGTCGGCGTGCCGGTGGCCGCCTGCGCCCCGTGCCCGGGCGGCGCCTGATGCGCGGTCGGCGTCACGCCGGCCGCCGCCACGGCCGACCCTAGCGTGGCGGCGCAGCCCGCGGCGAGCAGCATGCGTCGCGATGCGGCGATCCCCGCGCAACGACTCACCTTCGCACCGGGCCCGCGGTCGAGGCGAGGAACTCGTCGCAGGGTCTCCTGGCGTTATGTGGGTCGACCTTGCCGACGAAGGTGGTCACCGCGGTGTAGGCGCTCTGATACTGAGGGCTGCGGCGCAACCCGTTGACCTCCGCCTCGGTGGCGCCCTTCAACATGCCGTCGATCCGGCCCCGCACCGCGACCGCCGCCTTGGCGTCGACGCGCGCGCAATAGTGCAACAGGCTCTCGGCCACCCCGAGCGCGTGCGCGCTCGGGACAAGGTGCGCCGCAGCGGGCGCGGCCGCCTGTACCGGCCGTGCACCCGACAGGAGCACAAGGCCGGCTGCCGCGACGAGCGTCGTGAACTCGCGCATGACGGCCACCCTCAGGGCACCATCGGCGCTTGGACACCGCGCCGATACTCGACCGCACCGACGTCGATCGCCCGACCATTCGCGAGATCCGGCCGCGGATTGCCGAAGTAATCGCGCGCCGGCGCGACCAGCCCGCCCGGCGACAAGGTCGGGATGAAGTTGATCGCGGGCGACGCCGGCGTCAGCGAGTAATCCCCGAGCGTCGCGCCGGTGGCCGGATTGATGAGCGCCAGCGGTCCCCAACTGATGTTGACCCAGTTGTTGCCCTCGTCCACGGTCGCATTCGGCGTCAGATTGAAGATCGGGTTCGGCACCTGCGCATCCGCGATGCCGGGGGGCACCTGCCAGCCGGCATTCTGCCCGGCCTCCGGCGGCGTGCGCGCGCCATTGCAGTACTGGCCCACGACCGCCGGATTCGTGCCGACGAGGTTGTGGCTGCCGTTGTTCTCCGATGCGTTGGTGAGCACGGAGTAATTGGCATCCAAGGTGTAACCCGACGCGTGATTTCCGGGACCCGAGTCACCGCGCACTCCGAGATCCCAGTAAGTCGAACCGCTCGGGCAGGAGCCGGTCGCCAACTGATTGACGGTCGGCGTGCCGATCTGCGGCGCACCGGTCGACGTGAACGAAGAGTTGTAGATCATGACGATGTTCTGCTGGTACTGAGCGTCCAAGCTGCCGACACCGATGTAATAGGTACGGTTCTGCCAGAAGAGATTGTTGGTCAGGTACGGCGTGGAGATCTTTGTGCAGTTCGGGTGCGCCGCCGGACAGGTGATGCCGCGCCCGGCGAAGGTCGCCGTGAGATTGCCGCTGTTCTGCATGCTGACGAGGCCGGCCGGCTGCGGTGCGGAGGTCGTCGCCGTGAACGCCTGATTGGTCGCACCGGGCGCGCTGGCGAGCGGCGCGCCCAAGGTGTTGAACAAGACCCCCGACGAAGCCGTCGTGTCGTTGGCGACGATGGTGTTGTTGACGAGATTCACCGCGAGCGCATCCTGCAAGGACACGCCGCCGCCGTCCCAGCCCGCGACATTGTTGGCAATGATGTTGTTGGTCACGCTGACCGTGTACCAGCGACCCGGATTCTTCGGGAAAACAGACACTTCCGGACCGGTCACCGACTGGAAGCGCAAGCCGCCGCCGCTGCCGCTCTCGGCCGAATTGCCCATGATCAAGTTGGCGTTGATCCTGAGTCCAGGGCCCGTACCGTCCGGCAGGCCCGGCGGGCAGTCGATGTCGACGACGCTGCCGCATTCGAGGCCCGCGGCCGTGAAGCCGTCCGGTGCCGCGCCCTCGATGATGATGCCGCCGCCATTGGTTGCGATCGTCGGGTTCGTGCTGAGATTGAACAGTACCGTGTTGTGCGACATCGTGCCGTGGTAGATGAACCCCAGATGCGACACGCCGCCGCCGTCGCCGGTGCTCTCGTTGCCGCAGACCCAGTTGTAATTGAACTTGTAATAGTCGGCGCCGGTGCAGAAGCTGACGCCGCCGGCGCCCGCGGGGGTGCCCGAGAACAACTCGTCGCCGATCGAGGTGTTCAAGGTGACGTCGTTGTTATGCACGTTCAGGTGCATGTCGAAGCAATACGGCAGCTGCGTGTTGGTGATCTCGCTCGATTCGCAGGAACCCGGATCCGAATCGGTCGGCGTGCCGGCGAAATAGCCGTCCGGCGACTCGCCCTGGCCCACGTTGATGCCGCCCGCGAGCGTACCGATGTTGTTGTAGATGCGGTCGTTTGCGATCTGCAGATTGTGCGCCCAGGCATGCACGAAGATGCCGCCGCCGCCCTGCGAGCTGTCGGTGATCGCGAGGCCGTCGATGCTCGACGGGTTGCACTGGAAGTTGCTGGGATACGGGTTCGAGTCGTTCTTCCCGGAAGTGCAATCCTCCTTCGTCAGCACCGTAGATCCCGTGGGGAACGCGGCCTCGGCGCCGCTGCCGTAATAGCCGCTCTTCGCCCCGTGGGTGTTCACGCCTTTGGCGAGCACCGTGATGCCCGCCCCTTCATAGGCGCCCATCAGCGTCGGCTCCTGCAGCATCTGCGCGAGATTGCCGTTTGTCGTCGTATCCCAGCCGACGATGCCTTCGAGCGGCAGCCGGTCGATCTGCGGATTCTGGGTTTTTCCGCTGAACGCTTTGAAGCCGGCGACCGTGCCTTCCTGCGGGCATTTCGCCACCCCGGTTGCATC
>JBBISV010000058.1:0-16892 GCA_037441085.1 Gammaproteobacteria bacterium
CGGGCGGCAGCGCGGGCAGCGACGGCGCGAGTTCGAAGAGCTTCAGGATCACGATGCCGCCCAGGCTGTGGCCGACCAAATGCACCGTCTCGAAGCCCGACCGGGCGATATACGCCCCGAGCGCCCGCGCGCTGTCGGCGAGCGGCGCGCGCACCGACCGATACCGAAAATTGAGGTCCGCCGCGCCGAGCGCGCGGGCGAGGCGGCGGCGCAGCCAGAACGCCTCGCGGCCGGTGAACCACAGGCCGTGGACGAAGACGACGCCGACGTCGACCCCCGCGGTGCGCGCGGCGCGCGGCGTCAACGGCGTAATCGCTCGATGACCGCGCGGTTGGTGTGCGAGGAGACGGTCGCGAGGGCCTCGGCCGCCGGCTGCCAGACGTAGCGCCGGTGCTCGGCCGGGCTCAAGTGCACGTCGACCCGGTCGGGGAGGCGCAGCCCGAACGCGTGTTCGCGGTTTTGGGTGACGCCGGCAGGGTACACGTGACCGAATTGCGGCAGGATCTCGTAGAACTGGGTCCAGTGCAGATTTGTGAGGATGCCGCCCGCGATGCCGGTTTCCTCGAGCACCTCGCGCCGCGCCGCATCGTCCGGCAGCTCCTCCCACTCGAGGCTGCCGGTGACGCTCTGCCAGAACCCGGGCGGCCGGCAGCGCTCGAGCAGCAGGAATTCATCGCCCTCGGTGTAAATGACGATCAACACCGACTCCGGCCGGCGCGCGCGGTCCATCACCGGCTACTCGACCTTGACCGGCACCCGCACGCGGATATGCAGCTCGCGCAGCTGCGCCTCGCTGACCTCGGTCGGCGCATCGGTCAGCGGACAGGCGGCGGTCTGCGTCTTCGGAAAGGCGATGACGTCGCGGATGCTGTCGGCGCCCGCCATCAGCATGCACAGGCGGTCGAGGCCGAAGGCGATGCCGCCATGGGGCGGCGCGCCGTATTTCAACGCATCGAGCAGGAAGCCGAACTTCGCGCGGGCCTCGTCGGGTTCGATCCCCAACAGGTCGAACACCGTCGCCTGCAGCTCCTGCAAATGGATGCGCACCGAACCGCCGCCGACCTCGGAGCCGTTCAGCACGAGATCGTAGGCCTTGGCGATCGCCTCGCCGGGACTCGCGGCGAGCGCCGCATAATCAAGATTGGCGGGACTCGTGAACGGATGGTGCATCGCGACCCAGCGCTTCGACTCTGCATCCCATTCGAACATCGGGAAATCGACGACCCACAGCGGCCGCCAGCCCGGTTGGACGAGCTTCAGGTCCTGGCCGACCTTCAGGCGCAGCGCGCCGATCGCATCGCTGACCACCTTGGCGCTGTCGGCGCCGAAGAAGATCAGGTCACCGTCGCGCACGCCGGTGCGCGCGAGGATGCCGTCGATCGCCGCGTCGCTCAGAAATTTCAAGATCGGCGACTGCAGCCCGTCCCGGCCCTTCGCGAGCTCGTTGACCTTGACGTAGGCGAGCCCCTTGGCGCCGTAGCGCGCGACGAATGCCGTGTAGTCGTCGATCTCCTTGCGTGTGAGCTTGCCGCCCTGGGGCACGGCGAGCGCCGCGACCCGTCCCGCCGGGTCTGCCGCGGGACCCGCGAACACCTTGAAATCGCAGCCCTTGACCAGGTCCGCGACGTCGACGAGTTCGAGCGGCACGCGCAAGTCCGGCTTGTCCGAGCCGAACCTGCGCATCGCCTCGGCATAGCTCATCCGCGGCAGCGGACGCGGCAGCTCGACGCCCATCACGCTCTGGAACAGATCGACGAACAACCCCTCCATCAGATCCAGGATCTGTTCCTGGTCGAGGAACGAGGTCTCGATATCCAACTGCGTGAACTCGGGCTGGCGGTCGGCGCGCAGGTCCTCGTCGCGGAAGCAGCGCACGATCTGGTAATAGCGGTCGAAGCCCGACACCATCAACAATTGCTTGAAGATCTGCGGCGACTGCGGCAGCGCGAAGAACTTGCCGGCATGGGTGCGGCTCGGCACCAGGTAGTCGCGCGCGCCCTCGGGCGTCGCCTTCGTCAGCATCGGCGTCTCGATGTCGATGAACCCCGCGGCATCGAGATAGCCGCGCATCGCGCGCGTGATCCGGTGGCGCAGCAACAGCCGCTCGCGCATCTCCTCGCGGCGCAGGTCGATGTAGCGGTAGCGCAGCCGCAGTTCCTCGTTGACGGTCTCGTCGAGCTGGAACGGCAGCGGCTCGGAACGGTTCAGGATCTCGATGCGGCGGGCGAGCAATTCGACCTTGCCGGAGCGCAGATGCGCGTTTTCGGTCCCCGCGGGCCGCGCCCGCACGAGGCCGGTGACGGCGAGCACGAACTCGTTGCGCACCCGCTCGGCCTGGGCGAACACCTCGGCCGCATCCGGATCGAACACCAGTTGCAACAGGCCGGCCCGGTCACGCAGGTCGATGAAGATCACGCCGCCGTGGTCGCGGCGCCGATGGGCCCAGCCGGCCACGGTGACCACCTGGCCGATCAACGGCTCGCCAACCTCGCCGCAATAGTGGGTACGCATCAGTTCAGGCCGAGTTACCTAGGGAAGCGCGCGATGCTAAGGCTTGCCGCCTGCCCCGGCAACCCCCGTGTCGGCGCGCCCGAACCCGGCGGCACGGCGCCGGGCGGGAGCTTCAACGACGCCGGGCGGCCGCTTTTTTGACCGCCTTCTTCGCCGGCTTCTTGGCCGCGCGCGCCGGCGTGGCGGCGGCACCGCGAACCTTCGGGGTAGCCGCACCATTCGCGCCCGCCTTGGGCGCCGCGGTTTCGCTCTTGGCCGGCGCCTTGTCCGCCGGCTTCTCGCCGGCCGGTTTGGCCGCGTCGTCCTTCGCCGCGCTCTTGTCGGCCTTGACCCCGTCGCCCTTGGCGGGCTCGGCGCTTTCCGGCCGGTCGGCGAGGTTACGCTTGCCTTCCTGGTCGGATTTGAAATCGGTCTCGTACCAGCCGCCGCCCTTCAGGCGGAACACCGGCGCCGACATCAGGCGCTCGAGCGCGGCCTTCTTGCAAACCGGACACTTCGTGAGCGGCGCGTCGTGGACCTTCTGCATGGCCTCGAGGTGGTGGCCGCATTTTTTGCATTGGTATTCGTAGAAAGGCATGTACGTCCCTTGGATGAATCGAAGCAGCACGGGGCGCCGCCCGGCATCCCTAGCATACCGAAATGCCCGGCGGCGTCCCAAGACATCAGTGCAGGCGCTCGCGCTCGAAGATGAGCTCCGTGCGCTTCAGCTTGCCGACGATCAGATCGCCGGCCGCGAAATCCCCGCGCAGGATCGCCTGCGCGAGCGGATTCTCGATCTGCGCCTGGATCGCCCGCTTCAGCGGCCGCGCCCCGTACACGGTGTCGAAGCCGGCCTCGCCGATCTTGTCGACCGCGTCGTCGTCGAGGCGCAGCTGGATCTCGCGCTCCGCGAGACGCTGGCGCAGGCGCCCGAGCTGGATGTCGACGATCGCGCGGATCTCGGTGCGGCCGAGCGGATGGAACACGACGATCTCGTCGACGCGGTTGATGAACTCGGGGCGGAAATGCTGGCCCACGACCTGCAGCACCGCCGCCTTCATCTTGGCGTAATTCGCCTCGCCGGCGAGCTCCTGGATCACCTGGCTGCCGAGGTTCGAGGTCATGATGACGATGGCGTTGCGAAAGTCGACGGTGCGCCCCTGACCGTCGGTCAGGCGGCCGTCGTCGAGCACCTGCAACAGCACGTTGAACACGTCCGGATGCGCCTTCTCGATCTCATCGAGCAGGATCACCGAGTAAGGACGCCGCCGCACCGCCTCGGTGAGGTAGCCGCCCTCCTCGTAGCCCACGTAGCCCGGCGGCGCGCCGATCAGGCGCGCGACCGAGTGCTTCTCCATGAACTCCGACATGTCGATGCGCACCATCGCCTCTTCGGTGTCGAACAGGAATTCGGCGAGCGCCTTGCAGAGTTCGGTCTTGCCGACCCCGGTGGGCCCTAAGAACATGAACGAGCCGGTCGGCCGGTTCGGGTCGGACAGCCCTGCGCGCGAGCGGCGGATCGCATCCGCGACCGCCTTGACGGCCTCCTGTTGGCCGACGACGCGCGCACCGAGCACGTCCTCCATGCGCAGCAGCTTGTCGCGCTCGCCCTCGAGCATCCGCGACACCGGGATGCCGGTCCACTTGGAGACGATTTCCGCGATCTCGGTCTCGGTCACCTCGTTGCGCAGCAGCTGGGTCGGCTTCTGTTCCGCCTCGAGCGCCTTGGCGAGGCGCTGTTCGAGGTCGGGGATGCGCCCATATTGGAGCTCGGACATGCGCCCGAGGTCCTGCGCGCGCCGCGCGGCGTCGAGGTCGGTGCGCGCCCGCTCGAGCTCTTCCTTGATGTGGGCCGCGCCCTGCACCGAGGCCTTCTCGGCCTTCCACACCTCGTCGAGATCGGAGTACTCCTTCTCGAGCCCCTTCAAGGATTCCTCGAGCGTCGCGAGGCGCTTGCGCGAGGCCTCGTCGCCCTCCTTCTTCAGCGCCTCGCGCTCGATCTTCAGCTGGATGATGCGGCGGTCGAGCTTGTCGAGCGCCTCGGGCTTGGAGTCGATCTCCATGCGGATCAGCGCCCCGGCCTCGTCGATCAGGTCGATCGCCTTGTCCGGCAGCTGCCGGTCGGCGATGTAGCGGTGCGACAGCGTCGCCGCGGCGACGATCGCCGGATCCGTGATCTCGACGCCGTGGTGCACCTCGTAGCGCTCCTTCAGGCCGCGCAGGATCGCGATCGTGTCCTCGACCGACGGCTCGTCGACCAGCACCTTCTGGAAGCGCCGCTCGAGCGCCGCGTCCTTCTCGATGTATTTGCGGTACTCATCGAGCGTCGTCGCGCCGACGCAGTGCAGCTCGCCGCGCGCGAGCGCGGGCTTCAGCATGTTGCCGGCGTCCATCGCGCCCTCGGCCTTGCCGGCGCCGACCATCGTGTGCAGCTCGTCGATGAACAGGATCACCTGGCCTTCCTGCTTGGCGAGGTCCGTGAGCACCGCCTTCAGCCGCTCCTCGAATTCGCCGCGGAATTTGGCGCCGGCGATCAGGGCGCCCATGTCGAGCGCGAGAATGCGCTTGTCGCGCAGACCCTCGGGGACCTCGCCGTTGACGATGCGCTGCGCGAGGCCCTCGACGATCGCCGTCTTGCCGACGCCGGGCTCGCCGATCAACACCGGATTGTTCTTGGTGCGCCGCTGCAGCACCTGGATCGTGCGGCGGATCTCGTCGTCGCGGCCGATCACCGGGTCGAGCTTGCCCTGGCTCGCGCGCTCGGTGAGGTCGATGCTGTATTTCTCGAGCGCCTGGCGGTTCTCCTCGGAGTTCGCATCCTCCACCTTCGAGCCGCCGCGCACCTCCTCGATCGCCTTGTCGAGCGCCGCGCGCGCCGCGCCGCAGTCCTTGAGGATGCGGCCGAGTTCGCCGCGGTCCTCACAGGCGGCGAGCACGAACAATTCACTCGAGATGAACTGGTCGCCGCGCTGCTGCGCGAGCTTGTCGGTGACGTTGAGCAGCTTGTTCAGGTCATTCGCGATCAGCACTTCGCCGCCCGCGCCCTCGACCTTGGGCAGCCGGTCGAGCGCGCCGGCGAGCTCCGAGCGCAGCTTGGCGACGTTCGCACCCGCCTTCTGCAACAGGGGCCGGGCGGTACCGCCCTGCTGGTCCAGGAGCGCCGCCATCAAGTGCACGGGTTCGATGTATTGGTTGTCGCGGCCGACCGCGAGCGACTGCGCATCGGCGATCGCCGTCTGTAACTTCGTCGTCAGCTTGTCCATTCGCATACCGCACCTGATGGATTCGTTCCGGATGCACCTTTGAGTGGGGGTAGCGGCGCGTTAATTCAACCGAGCCAGATCAAGCTCGCCTGACGGCCACAGGGCCCCTCGCGCCGATGCGAAAAGTAACGATTCGCATCGGCGTAGGTACACTCGGCGCTGAGGGCCACCCGCCGCAGGCCCAACCGCTCGAGCCGGCGCCGTGCGAGCGCAGGCAAATCCGCGAGAAACCGCCCGGGGCGGCTCGGCTGGAACTGGTCCGCGGCCTGCGGATCCGCGTGTAACAAGGCCTCCCGCACCTCGGCGCCCACCTCGTAGTGGCGCGCGCTGATGCCGGGGCCGATCCAGGCCTGCAGGCGCTCCGGCGGCACGCCGAGCGCGCGCACCGTCGCCTCGAGCACGCCGGCCGCGAGCCCGCGCCAGCCCGCATGGGCGGCCCCCACGGCCTCGCCCCGGTCGGCGGCGAACAGGACCGGCAGGCAATCGGCGGTCAGGATCGCGCAGACCCGCCCCGGACGGCGCGTGACCGCCGCGTCCGCCTCCCGGGGCGGGACGATGACGCCGGCGGCCGCGTCGCCGTCGCCGCTGCGGTCCAAGTCGACGTCGAGGTCCGCGACCTGGACGCCGTGGACCTGGCGCAGCCAAACCGGCTCACCGGGCAGGCGTGCGCGTTCCCGCACCGCGCGCCGGTTGGCCGCGACCTCCGCCGGGACGTCGCCCACATGATCCCCGAGATTCAGGCTCGCATACCGCCCGACGCTGACGCCACCGTCGCGCCAGGTCGATAGCGCGTGCACCGACGCCGCAGCCGACCAGTCGGGCACGAGCCAACGCGGCGTCACGGCGCCTCCCCGTCCCCTTGCAGGTCGCGGCGCAGGACGCGGATCAACTCGCTGAAATCGGCCGGCAGCGGGCTCGCAAAGGCGAGGCGCCGCCCGCTGCGGGGGTGATCGAACGCCAAATTCGCCGCGTGCAGCGCCTGGCGCCGGAAGCCGCGCAAGGCGGTCACGAGTTCCGCCCCCGCGCCGCGCGGCAACACCAGGCGCCCGCCGTAGACCGGGTCGCCGACGATGCCGTGCTGGGCGTGGGCGAGGTGCAGACGGATCTGATGCGTGCGGCCGGTCTCCAATTTCACCGCGAGCAGTGCGTGCGCGCGGAAACGCTCGAGAATCCGGTAATGCGTAACCGCCGGCCGCCCCCCTTCGCGCACCGCCATGCGCAGCCGGTCGGTGCGGTGCCGCCCGATCGGCAGGTCGATCGTCCCGCCCCCGGTCGGCAGCCCGCGGCACAGCGCCAGGTAGTCTCGCTCGACACTGCGGGCGGCGAGCTGGCGGGTGAGCGCCGTGTGCGCGGCGAGCGTGCGCGCGACCACGAGCAGGCCGCTCGTGTCCTTGTCCAGGCGGTGCACGATGCCGGCCCGCGGCACCGTCGCGAGCGCCGGGTCGAAGCCCAGCAGCGCGTTCTGCAGCGTGTGGCTCGGATTGCCGGCCCCCGGGTGCACGACCAGGCCCGCCGGCTTGTCGATGACCAGGCAATCCCGATCCTGATGCACGATCTGCAGCGCGATCGCCTCGGCCTGCACCGTGTGATCGACCGCGGGCGGCGCGCCGTGGCGGATCCGCACCCGGTCCCCCGCATCGACCGCATCGCTCGGTTTGCCGCGGCGCCGGCCGATCTCGACGTCGCCGGCGTCGATCCAGCCGCGGATCCGGGTGCGCGAGTGTTCGGGCAACAGGCCGGCGAGCGCCCGATCGAGCCGCTGGCCGGCCAAATCGGGCGGAATCACCAAATCGATCAATTGGAACTCCACGCTCATCGGGTGCTCGAAGTGAAGTCGGACGCTTCGGGTATACTGCCGCGCTCCGTCGGCCCCGACCATTGTAAGGAATCGCTTGTGAGACCGCGCGATCTTAAGAATACCGCCCGCGCCCTGTCGATCGCCGTACTGGTCGCCGTGCTCGGCACCGGCTGCCGCTCGCATCGCGGCGACGAGGACGCCAAATCAGGACCCGAAGTCATCTATCAGCACGCCAAGAAGAGCATGAATGACGGCGATTTCGCGGCGGCGATCAAGCAGTTCCAGGCCATCGAGGCGCGCTTTCCGTTCAGCGCCGAGGCGCATCAGGCGCAAATCGACCTCATCTACGCCTATTACAAGAGCCGCGAAACGGACCCCGCGATCGACGCGGCCGACTCGTTCATCCGCGAAAATCCGACCAACCTGCGCGTCGATTACGCCTATTACATGAAGGGCCTGGTCTATTTCTCGCGCCAGCGCAACTTCATCGAGCGCTACTTCCACGCCGACCTGTCGGCGCGGCCGCCGACCAACACGCAGAAATCCTTCGACGCCTTCTCGCTGTTGCTGAAGAAGTTCCCGCAGAGCCCGTACGCGCCGGATGCCAGGCAGCGCATGATTTACCTGCGCAACCGGCTCGCGAACTTCGAAATGCACGTCGCCGACTACTACATGCGCCGCGGCGCCTATGTCGGCGCGATCGACCGGGCGAAGTACTGCATCTCGCACTACGACGGCGCGCCGGCGGTGCAGCACGCGCTGCAGGTCCTGATCGAGGCGTACAAGCGCCTGGACATGCCGGACCTCGCCGCGAGCGCGCAGCGCGTCTATGACGCGAACTACACCGGCGTCAACGCACCGCCCCCGCCGCCGCCGAAGAAGCACTGGCACTTCTGGAAGCTGTGGTAACGGCCGGAAGCTGCGATAACAGCAGGAAGCAGCGGTAACGGCGTCGGCTAGCCGGTGCGGTAACCGCTCGTGATCGGGTAGCGCCAGTCGCGGCCGAACGCGCGGCCGCTGACGCGCACGCCCGGCGGCGCCTGGCGGCGCTTGTACTCGTTGCGCTTGACCAGGTCCAGGATCCGGCCGACGACCGCGCGGTCGAAGCCGCGCGCGGCGATCTGGTCGACCGACAGATCCTCCTCGATGAACGCCTCCAGGATCGGATCCAGGATTTCGTAGGGCGGCAGGCTGTCGGTGTCCTTCTGATCGTGGCGCAACTCCGCCGACGGCGGCCGTTCGATGACCCGGTCCGGAATCGCACGCCCCTGCGTGTTGCGCCAGCGCGCGAGGCGGTACACGAGCAGCTTGCTGCAATCCTTGATCGGCGCGAAACCGCCCGCCATGTCCCCGTACAAGGTCGCGTAGCCCACCGACATCTCGCTCTTGTTGCCGGTCGTGAGCAGCATCTTGCCGGTCTTGTTGGAGATCCCCATCAACAGCACGCCCCGACAGCGCGACTGGATGTTCTCCTCGGCGGTGCCGGGCGGGAGGCCCGCGAACTCATCGCGCAGCGCCGCGAGCGTCGCCTCGAACATGCCCTCGATCGAGATCTCGCTGTGTTTGACGCCGAGCCAGGCCGCCTGCAGCGCCGCGTCCTCGCGGCTCATCGCCGAGGTGTAGCGCGACGGCATCGACACCGAATGCACCCGCGCCGCGCCGAGCGCGTCGACCGCGATGCACAGCGTCAGCGCCGAATCCACGCCGCCCGAGAGGCCCATGACCACGCCCGGGAAGCGATGCTTGTCGACATAGTCGCGGGTGCCCTGGACCAGCGCACCGTAAACGCTCTGTTCCTCGCCGAGCACCGCTTCGAGCGCCCCCGGCACGGGCGCGATGCGCCCGTCCGCGCCGCGCTCCAGATCGACCGGATAGAGCCCCTCGACGAAGGCCGGCGCCCGTTGCGTCACGCGCCCGGCGGCATCCATGACGAATGAATTGCCGTCGAAGACCAGTTCATCCTGGCCCCCGATCAGATTCAGAAACAGCAGCGGCAGGCCGGTTTCACGCACTCTGGCCGTCGCCACCTCACCCTCGCGCTGCGCCTGTTTGAACACCTCGTACGGCGAGGCGTTGATCACCAACAGCGCCTCGGCGCCCGCCTCGCGCGCGCGCCGCGCCGGCTCCGCCTCCCAGATGTCCTCACAGACGAGGATTCCCGCCCGCACGCCGCCCAGATCGATCACCGTCGGCTGCGTGCCCGGCGTGAAATAGCGCTTCTCGTCGAACACGCGGTAGTTCGGCAGACAGGCCTTGCGATGGTTGGCGAGCACGCGCCCGTCGCGAATCACCGCGGCGGAGTTGTAGATCCGGCTCCCCTCGTACTCGGGGTAGCCCGCGATCACCGTGACGCCGGCCAGCTCGCGCCGCAGCCGCTCGATCGAATGCGCGACTTTCGCGCGCATGCCCGCGTGAAACAGCAAATCCTCGGGCGGGTAGCCCGACACCGCGAGTTCCGGGAACAACACCACGTCGGCGCGCTCGGTGTCGCGCGCAGAAATCGCGGCCGCGACGATCCGTGAGGTGTTGCCGTCAACATCCCCGACCACCAGATTCAGCTGCGCCATCACGCAGCGCAGCCGCCCGGAACTGCCCATGGAGTCCCCTATTTGGGTCGACGCGCGACCCGCCGCGCCGGTTTCGCCTTGGCCGAGGCCTTCACCTTGGCCGAGGCCTTCACCTTGGCCGGGGCCTTCGCCTTCGCTTTGACCGGGGCCTTGGCCTTGGCCTTGGCTTTTGCTTTGGCTTTGGCCTTCGGCCGGGGCTTGGGCTTCGGTTTGGCCGACGCCGCCGGCTTCGCGCCGCCGCTGCGCCGCTTGGCCAGGCGCGCCGCGATCGCCGAGCCGAGTTCCGCCGGCGAGCGCACCGTCGTGATCCCCGCCGCTTCCAGCGCCTCGAACTTGGCCGCCGCGGTGCCCTTGCCGCCGGCGACGATCGCGCCGGCATGGCCCATGCGCTTGCCCGCGGGGGCCGCCACACCGGCGATATAGGCGACGACCGGCTTGGTGACGCGCTTGGCGATGAACGCGGCCGCCGCCTCCTCGTCGCTGCCGCCGATCTCGCCGACCATCACGATGCCCTCGGTCTGCGGATCCTGTTCGAACAATTCCAGCACGTCGATGAAGTTCATGCCGCGCACCGGATCGCCGCCGATGCCGACGCAGGTGCTCTGGCCGAGGCCGCGATTGGTCGTCTGGAACACCGCCTCATAGGTCAGCGTGCCCGAGCGCGACACGATGCCGACCTTGCCCTTCTTGTGGATGAAGCCCGGCATGATGCCGATCTTGCATTCGCCCGGCGTGATGATTCCCGGGCAATTGGGCCCGATCAGACGCGTTTTGTAGCTCGCGAGCGTCGCCTTGACGCGCACCATGTCGTTGACCGGAATGCCCTCGGTGATGCAGACGATCAATTCCACGCCCGCGTCGGCGGCCTCGAGGATCGCGTCGGCCGCGTACGGGGCCGGCACGTAGATCATGCTCACCGTCGCACCGGTCGCCGCGACCGCCTGGCGCGCGGTGTCGAACACCGGCAGCCCCAAGTGGCGCGAGCCGCCGCGGCCCGGGGTGACGCCGCCGACGAGCTTGGTGCCGTAGGCGAGGCATTGTTCGGAGTGGAAAGTGCCCTGTTTCCCGGTGAAACCCTGACAGATCAGCTTCGTGTTCTTGTCGACCAGAATGCTCATGAATGCGCTCCCGCCAAACGGACGGCCTTGGTTGCTGCGTCGGTCAAATCGCTCGCGGCGGTGACGCCGAGACCGCTGCCCGCCAATAGTTCGCGCGCCCGCGGCGCGTTCGTGCCCTCGAGCCGCACGATCACCGGGATCGTCACGCCGACCTCCTTGACCGCCGCGATGATGCCGTCGGCGATCATGTCGCAGCGGACGATGCCGCCGAAGATGTTGATCAGGATCGCGGTCACCTTCGGGTTCGACAGGATCAGCTTGAAGGCCGCGCTGACGCGCTCCTTGGTCGCGCCGCCGCCGACGTCGAGAAAGTTCGCCGGCGCGCCGCCGTGCAGCTGGATCAGGTCCATCGTCGCCATCGCCAGCCCGGCGCCGTTGACCATGCAGGCGATGTTGCCGTCGAGCGAGACGTAGTTCAGCTCATGCTCGGCCGCGCGCCGCTCCATCGGATCCTCCTGGGCCGCGTCGCGCAGCGCCGCGAGCGCCTGTTGACGGAACAGCGCGTTGTCCTCGATGTTGATCTTGGCGTCGAGCGCGAGGAGATCCCCGCCGCCGGTGACGATCAAGGGATTGACTTCGACCAGGCTCGCGTCGCGCTCGAGGTAGAGCGAGTACAGCGCCCGCGCGATGCGCGTGAACTGGGTGATCTGCGCGCCCTGCAGATCGAGGCCGAAGGCGAGCTGCCGGCACTGGAAATCCTGCAGCCCGGCCGCCGGGTGCACATTGACGCGGATGATCTTCTCGGGGCTGTGCTCGGCGACCTCCTCGATGTCCATGCCGCCCGCGGCGGAGGCCACGAACGCGATCTGCCCGGCCTCGCGGTTCAGCACCAGGCTGAGATAGATCTCGCGCGCGATGTTCGAGCCCTGTTCCACGTAGACCCGATCCACCGGCAGCCCCTCGGGGCCGGTCTGATGGGTCGCGAGCCGGGTGCCGAGCATGCCGGCCGCGGCTTTGCCTACCGCATCGAGATCCTTGGCGAGCTTGACGCCGCCCGCCTTGCCGCGGCCGCCCGCGTGCACCTGCGCCTTGACCACCCAAACCGAACCGCCGAGCTCGCGCGCCGCCGCGATCGCCCCCTGCGGGGAGTCGGCGACCACCCCTTTCGGCACCGGAATGCCGTATTCGGCAAAGAGCTTCTTCGACTGATATTCGTGCAGATTCATGAATCGTCCTTCTGTGCAATCAAGCCGCGTAAGGCGCGTTATTCTGAATTAAGCTTCCCATCAGCGCAAAGGCGAAACAGGATTAGGATCTCTTGGCCACCCCGATCGACCGCGACACCGGACCCCGGCAGGCACTCAATTGGCGCCTGCTCGGCCTGCTGAACCTGTATCGCATCCTGGTGCCGGCCGTGCTGCTCGGCGTGTATGCGCTGAGCGGCCAGCGCGCGCTGCCGGTCTCCTCCCCCCGGGTGTTCTTCGGCGCCGCCGTCCTGTACCTCGCATTCGGGGTCGCCAGCGTGTTCGCGGTGCGCCGCCGGCTCGCCACCGCCTATGCCCAGGTGATCCTGCAGGCCACGGTCGATATTGGTGCGCTGATGCTGATCCTGTACGCCTGCGGCGGCGTCGCGAGCGGCTTGGGCGCCCTGTTCCTGGTGCCGGTCGGCGGACTCGCGTTCCTGCTGCCGCCGCGCAGCGCGCTGTTCCTCGCCGCGATCGCGGCGCTCGCGATTCTGATGCTGACGATCTGGCAGCACTTGAGCGGCAGGCTCGACATCTCCGCCTACGCCACCGCCGGCGTGCTCGGGGCCGTGTTGTTCACGATCGCCGCCGCCGCAAGCTTCGTCGAGGGGCGGATGCGCGAGAGCGAGGCCCTGGTCCGGCAAAAGGACCTGGATTTGGCGAATCTGGCCGAATTGTCGCAGTACATCGTGCAACACCTGCGCGAGAGCCTGCTGGTCGTCGACGCCCAGGACCGGATCCGCCTGATCAACGAGTCCGCCGCGAACATCCTCGGGGATGCCGGCGCGGTGCCGGACGCGCTGCTCGGCGAAGTGTCGCCGCGGCTGCTTTATTCCCTGAGCACGTGGCGGCATCGCGAGCGCGAAGACGGCACCCCGGCAAGCTTCGTCGCCGCCGACGGCGCCCGGCTGATCCAGCCGCATTTCGCCCCGCTCGCCGGCCAATCCGCGGGCCCGACGCTGATCTTTCTCGAAGATACCAGTTTGATGGCGGAGCGGGTGCAGCAAAGCAAGCTCGCCGCGCTCGGGCGCCTGTCGGCCAGCATCGCGCACGAGATCAGAAACCCGGTCGGCGCGATGAGCCACGCCGGCCAGCTGCTCGCCGAGAGCTCAGGGATAGGCCCCGATGAACGGCGGCTGACGACGATCATCCAGACCAACGCCGAACGCGTCAGCACGATCATCAACAATGTATTGCAGCTCTCGCGCCGCGAAGCGACGCGCCCCGAACGCCTGCTGCTCGGCGAGTGGCTCGAGGACTTTCTGGTCGAATTCGCCGAAACCATGCAAATATCGGAGCAGGCGCTGCGCGTCGGGGCCGAAGCGCCGGACGATGCGGCCGTGGAAGTGCGCTTCGATCCCAGCCACCTGCGCCAGGTGGTGTGGAACCTGTGCGACAATGCGCTGAAATACGGCGCGGACGGCATCGACATCCGCCTCGGCCGGCTGCTGCCGAACAACCGGCCGTTTCTCGAGGTCGTCGACCGCGGGCCCGGGATCGAAACCCAGGCGATCGACCGGATCTTCGAGCCCTTCTTCACCGGCCGCAAGGGCGGCACGGGTTTGGGGCTGTTCATCGCGCGGGAGCTCGCCCAGCTGAACCGCGCGGTGCTGCTGTACGAAGCCCGGCCCGGCGGCGGCAGCATCTTTCGGATCGTGTTCGCGGACCCGCAGCGCTGGGAGGAGTAGCGCCGCATCGGCTGCGGCTACAATACCCCCATGCCCAAACCCGCCGTACTGATCGTCGACGACGAGCCGGACCTCTGCGAACTGCTGACCATCACGCTGCAGCGCATGGACTTGAATCCGCGCTCGGCCAACTGCGTCGCCGCGGCGCAGCGGTTGATGAAGACCGAGCAATTCGACCTGTGCCTGACGGACATGCACCTCCCGGACGGCGACGGCCTGGAACTCGTCGAGTGGATGCAAACCTACGTGCCAAACGTGCCGGTGGCCGTGATTACGGCGCACGGCAACATGGAGACTGCGGTGCGCGCGCTGAAGCTCGGCGCCTTCGACTTCGTCGCCAAGCCCCTCGACCTCGCCGGCCTGCGCAAGCTCGTCGGCAGCGCGCTCAAGCTCGCGGACAACGCCGACACCGACACGGGGGTCTATGGACCGCGGCTGCTCGGCACCTCACCGTCGATGGGACACTTGCGCGAGATGATCGCCCGGGTCGCGCGCAGCCAGGCGCCGGTGCATATATTCGGCGAATCGGGCACGGGCAAGGAACTGGTCGCGAAGCTGATCCACGAGTCCGGCCCGCGTCGCGACGGACCATTCGTCCCGGTCAATTGCGGCGCGATCCCGACTGAATTGATGGAAAGCGAACTGTTCGGCCACAAGCGCGGCAGCTTCACCGGCGCGGTTGCCGACAAGCGCGGCCTGATCCCGTCCGCCGAGGGCGGCACGCTGTTTCTCGACGAGATCGCGGATCTGCCGCTGCACATGCAGGTCAAGCTGCTGCGCGTGATCCAGGAGAAGACCGTGCGGCCGATCGGCGAACAACAGGAGCTGTCGATCGACGTCCGGGTTTTGTCCGCAACGCACAAGAACCTGGCGGACGCGGTCGCCGAGGGGCGGTTTCGCGAGGACCTGTTCTACCGGGTGAACGTCATCGAACTGCGGGTGCCGTCGCTGCGCGAGCGCCCCGAGGACGTCGCCGAACTCGCCGAGACGATCCTGCGGCGCCTGTGCCGGCGCATGAAAATCGTGCCACCGCTGTTATCGAAGGACGCGCTGCGCGCACTCCAGTCCTACGGCTTCCCCGGCAACGTCCGCGAACTCGAGAACATTCTCGAGCGCGCGATCACGCTGTCGACGAGCGGTGAAATCGGCGTTGACGACATCCAGTTGCGCCACAGCGCGGCGACCGGAGCCGGGACCGTGCTCGGCCCGGGTGCCGCGGGCACCGGCGCCGCCGCCGCGCTCGGCGATCATCTCGAGGACATCGAGCGCGACGCGATCGTCAAGGCGCTCGAACAGGCACGCTACAACAAGACCGCCGCCGCGAAGGCGCTCGGCATGTCGTTCCGGGCGCTGCGCTATCGGATCAAGAAGCTGGGGATCGAATGAGCGCTTGCATGAGCAGTGGACCAAAGGTTGCGGTATTGATTCCTTGCTACAACGAGGCCGTATCGATCGCCTCGGTGGTGGCCGACTTCAAGGCGGCGTTGCCCGAAGCGGCGGTCTACGTCTATGACAACAACTCGAGCGACGCCACCGCGAGCGTCGCCGCGGCCGCCGGCGCGGTGGTGCGCAAGGAATCCCTGCAAGGCAAAGGAAGCGTCGTCCGGCGGATGTTCGCGGACGTCGAAGCGGATGTGTATCTGATGGCCGACGGCGACGGGACCTACGACCCGGCGGATGCGGCCCGCATGATCTCGATGGTGTTGCGCGACCGGTTGGACATGATCGTCGGCGCGCGGGTCGCATCGGCCAGCGAGGCCTACCGACGCGGCCACCGCCTGGGTAACCGGCTGTTGACCGCGGCCGTCGCGAATCTGTTCGGCAAGCGCTTTTCGGACATGCTCTCGGGTTATCGGGCCTTTTCACGCCGTTTCGTGAAGTCCTTCCCGGCGATGTCGGACGGATTCGAGATCGAGACGGAACTCACCATCCACGCGCTCGAACTGCGTCTGCCGGTCGCGGAGATCGACACTGCCTACAAGGAGCGCTCCAGCGGTTCGGCCAGCAAGCTGCAGACCTACTCGGACGGAATGCGGATATTAAGGCTGATAATCGTACTGTACAAAAACGAACGGCCTTTCCAGTTCTTCTCCGCGGTCGCGGCACTCCTCGGTGCCGTCGCCCTGGCGCTCGGCCTGCCCATCGTCGTCACGTTCGCGCAGACCGGTCTCGTCCCACGGCAGCCGACGGCTATTCTCGCGACCGGTCTCGTGCTGTTGTCGGCGCTGAATTTCGTGACCGGCCTGATCCTCGACACGGTCACGCGCGGTCGTCGCGAAATGCGGCGTCTGGCGTACCTGTCGATTCCACCGGCTGACCCGGGCTAACGCGTCGACGGCGAGAATTTCAGCACGAAATGCGGGCCGAGTCCGTCCCCGGGAATGGTCACGCGCCGATCCACGGGCCCCAGATACCATTGTTGCGACCACAGATTGGCGCCGATGCGCACGGCATCGGGCCAGTTCTGGCGGATCAGTTGCGCATCCATCGCATCGCCGCGGGTGGCGAGATACAAGTCCTTGTCGCGCAGCAAGGGGTCGATCTGGATCATGTCCGAGACGTAAAAGCCGCGATACGGATTGAGGAAGTACACATTGTTCCCGGGTCGACGCGGCGGTTGGACCTGGGCCAGGTGTCTGGAAATGACGGAGTGAATCTGGAACATCTGCAACGGCACCAGGAGCACCACGCTCAAGATCGCACAGGCTCCGGCGAACGTCTGCAGCCGGCGCGCATCCGGGGAATTGCCGGCCATCGCACAACCGGCGAGCACCGGGATGACGC
>JBBISV010000059.1:0-16710 GCA_037441085.1 Gammaproteobacteria bacterium
CGGACGAACTCTCCCCGTGGCTCGATCAGCAGGACTGGGGCAGCCGGTGAAACGCGGAGACGTTTGTTGGTATACCTTCCCCGCGCCAAACAATCGACGACCGGTGCTGATACTGACACGTGATTCGGCGATCCCCGTACTAAACAGCGTCACCGTTGCGCCGATTACGTCGACGATCCGCAGCATTCCGACTGAAGTGGTCCTTACGAGGGAAGATGGTCTGCCCGAAATCTGCGCTGCCAATTTCGATAATATTCAGACAGTCCCGAAAGCAAACATCAGCGCACCGATAACTCATCTTTCCGCGTCCAAAATGACGGCGGCAGCGGGCGCGATTGGTTTCGCCCTTGGGTGCGCGATCCCGTAGCGATGTCGGCAGAGAGGGCGAGATTGCTCGCGGCTGACGCCGCTCGTCCCTCGCTTCCGCTCGGGACCGCCGTCGCTTCGCTCCGGCGTCCAAAATCGCTCCGCGATTTTGTCGAACTCGCGATTTCTGGCGGAGAGGGCGAGATTCGAACTCGCGAACCCTGTGAGGGGTCTCCGGTTTTCAAGACCGGTGCAATCAACCGCTCTGCCACCTCTCCGCACCCGGCGCCATTTTAACCGAACTACCGCTGTCGCTGCGCCATGAACTCGTCGAGCCGCTCGGTCACCGCCTGGGTGTCGATGAGATCCATGACGCCGCGGCGTTCGATCTTGGTCCACCAGGGCAGTTCCTCGGGGGACTTGCCGCGGTAGCGGCGCGCCGCCTCAGGATACCGGTTCACGCACCAGCGCCGGCTGAGGTAGGGACCGCTGCGTTCCGGATTGGTGGCCGCGTACAGACCGATGACGGGCGTTCCGGCGGCTGTCGCCATGTGCACGGGACCGGTGTCGGGAGCGACGAGCACGGTCGCCCGCGCGAGCAGCGCCAGCATCTGCGGCAGCGTGTCCCGGCCGATCTGATCGATCAGCGGTGTGGCGGCGGCGGCGCGGATCGCCGCGCCGAGTTCGCGCTCGCGCGGTGCGGGACCGCCGCAGAGAATCACGCGCATGCCGTGGCGGCGCGCCGCGTGGTCGGCGAGCGCGGCGTAGCGTTCCGGCCGCCAGTTGCGCAACGGGTGGCTCGACGCGGGGTTGATCAACAGCGTCGGCTGTCCATCGGGTATCAGGCTGCGTGCATAGTCCACCGCGTCGGCCGGCAGCGGGAGATTCCACTCGATGATGCGCTCGTGCAGTCCGAGCGCGTCGGCGAAACCTAGGAAACTGTCCTGTACGTGCTCGCGCGTTCGCGCCGGAACCTGCGCGTTCGTGAACAGCCATTGCATCTCTCTCGCGCGCGCGCGGTCGAAACCGAGTTTGACGTCGGCGCGGACGAGGGTGCTCACGAGACTCGCGCGCAGCGACACCTGGAGGTGCATCAACACGTCGAAATGCCGTGTCGCGAGCACGCGCCGGAGCCGCAGCCACTCCGCGCGGAACCGGCTCTTGTCGACGGTCAGGATCTCGACCTCCGGCAGGAGCCGGATCAGCTTCGCCTCGACACGGCCGACGATCCAGGTGATGCGGCTGTCGGGCCAGGCGTGCTGCAACGTGCGGATCAGCGGCACCACGTGGCAGGTATCGCCGATCGCGGACAGTCGCAACAGGCAGATCTTGCGCGGTACGGCGGGCGTGGATGCGATGGCGGCTGACCTCACGCGGCGCGCGAACTTTGCGCGCGAACCGCGCTCCAATGGAATGTGGCGCCATTATGTCATGGCTGGACCCGCGCCGCGCGCAGCGCGGCGCCGTTGATGGTAAACTGGCACCCAACTGAATTCCGGCCGAGGAGATGTCGATCATGAACAATTTTCCGATGAACAACGCCGCCTTTCCGGGCGCCGCGGTCGACAGCCGCGCTGTCTTCATCTCGCGCACCTACACCCACCTCGTGGGCGGGATTCTGGGATTCGTGCTGATCGAAATGGGGCTTTTCTCCTCCGGGCTCGCCGGAGTCGTCGCCCGCTACATGTTCGCCCTGCCCTGGATGTTGATCCTCGGCGCCTTCATGGTGACCGGCTGGCTGGCGACTCGCACCGCCCAGTCGAGCGCCTCGATCGGGATGCAATACTTCTCCTACGCGGTCTACGTGCTGGCCGAGGCGCTGATCTTCGTGCCGCTGCTGTACATCGCCAATGCCAAGGCTCCGGGCACGATCGACAGCGCGGCGCTCGTGACCTTCCTCGGTGCCGGCGGACTGATGTTCGTTGCTCACCGGACCAAAAAGGACTTCTCGTTCCTGCGTGCGGTGCTGATGTGGGGCGGCATTCTCGCGTTGGTCGCGATCGCCGGCGGCCTGATCTTCGGCTTTCAGCTGGGAACCTGGTTCTCGGTCGCGATGATCGGCTTCGCCGGCGCCGCGGTGCTGTACGACACGTCGAACATCATCCACCAGTACCCGGAAGACCGTTACGTGTCGGCCGCGATGCAACTGTTCGCGTCGATCGCGCTGATGTTCTGGTACGTGCTGCGGTTCGCGATGGGCAACCGCAACTGATCGATCGGGGCGCGCCCTCCCGGCGCGCCCCGACGCGCCTCGCCCCGCTCACCCGAGCCGGTCGATTCCGCCCATGTAGGGCACCAGCACTCGCGGGATCAGCACGGAGCCGTCCTCCTGCTGGCCGTTTTCCAGGATCGCGACGAGCGCCCGCCCGACCGCCACGCCCGACCCGTTCAGCGTATGCAAGGGTTCCGGCTTGCCGGTGGCGGGATTGCGCCAACGCGCCTGCAGGCGTCGCGACTGAAACGCCTCGCAATTGCTGCACGAGGAAATCTCGCGATAGCGTCCCTGACTCGGCAGCCACACCTCCAGATCGTAGGTCTTCGCGCTGCTGAATCCCACGTCGCCGGCGCACAGCGCCACGACCCGGTACGGCAGCTCCAGCGCCTTCAGCACGGCCTCGGCATGGCCGGTCAATTCCTCGAGCGCCGCGTACGAACGGTCGGGCTCCACGATCTGCACGAGCTCCACCTTGTCGAACTGGTGCTGGCGGATCATGCCGCGCGTGTCCTTGCCGGAGGACCCCGCCTCGGAGCGAAAGCACGGCGTATGCGCGACGAAGCGCAGCGGCAGCGACTCGGCGGCGACGATCTGGTCACGCACCAGGTTCGTGACCGGCACCTCGGCGGTCGGAATCAGGTAAAAGCCGGGGTCGCCGCGCACCGCGAACAGGTCCTGTTCGAACTTCGGCAGCTGTCCGGTGCCGAGCAGCGCCTCGGCGTGCACGAGATAGGGCACGTAGGCTTCGCGATAGCCGTGCTTTTCGGTGTGTAGATCCAGCATGAATTGCACGAGAGAGCGGTGCAGCCGCGCGAGTGGTCCGGTCATGACGACGAAGCGCGCACCGGAGATCCGGCCCGCCGCCTCGAAATCCATCCCCAATCGTTCGCCGAGCGCGACGTGATCCCGTGGTTCGAAGCCCAGGGTGCGCGGCTCGCCGCAGCGGCGTACCTCCACGTTCGCCGACTCGTCGCGCCCGTCGGGAACGCTCGCGTGCAGGAGGTTCGGCAGGCCGAGCTGCAGATCGGCGAGCTCCCGCTGGAGCCGCTCCAACTCCTCGTCGACGCCCTTGAGGCGCGCGCCGAGCGCCTCACCGGCCGCGAGCAGCGCCGTGCTGTCTTCGCCCTTGGATTTGGCGTGGCCGATCGCCTTGGCGGTGGCGTTGCGCTCCGCGCGCAGGCGGTCGGACTCGATTTGCGCGGCCTTGCGCTTCTCCTCGATCCCCGCGACCGCGGCGACGTCGAGTACGTAACCGCGGCGCGCCAGCTGGGCGGCGACACCCGGCAAATCACTGCGCATCAGCTTGGGGTCGAGCACGATCGATTCCTTTATGGCGACGGTTCGGACCGCCATTGTAGGCGATGGCGGCGGCGGGTTACGACTCGGATGCCCGCTGGCGCTGTCGGTCGCGGGCGCGGCGCGCCTCGAGCGCCTCGCCGATCTTGATTTCCAGGCCGCGCGGCGCCGGCGCGTAATAACGGCGCTCGGGCAATCCTTCGGGCAGATAGCGCTCGCCGGCGGCATATCCGTCCGGCTCGTCGTGCGCGTAACGATAGCCCTTGCCGTAGCCGAGCTCCTTCATCAGGCGGGTCGGCGCGTTGCGCAGGTGGAGCGGCACCTCCAGGGACCCGAACCGTTCGGCGTCGGCGGCGGCGGACTGATAGGCCGTGTACACGGCGTTGCTCTTCGCCGCGCAGGCCATGAACACGATCGCCTGCGCGATGGCGAGCTCGCCCTCGGGGCTGCCGAGCCGCTCGTAAACGGCGCAGGCCTCGAGCGCCATCGTCAGCGCGCGCGGATCGGCGTTGCCGATGTCCTCGCTCGCCATGCGCAGCGCCCGGCGCGCGATGTACAGCGGGTCGCAGCCGCCCGCGAGCATGCGGCACAGCCAGTAAAGCGCCGCATCCGGGTCGCTGCCGCGCACCGACTTGTGAAGCGCGGAGATCTGGTCGTGAAAATTCTCGCCGCCCTTGTCGAAGCGCACATAGTTCGTGCCGATGACCGCGCGCATCGATTCGGCGGTGAGCGTCCGCCGCCCCTCCCCGACCTCGCGCTCGCCGCCGGCACCGGCTTGCGCATCGGCGAGGTCGGCCGCGGTTTCCAGCAGATTGAGCATCCGCCGGGCGTCGCCGTCCGCCGCCGCGATCAGCAGTTCGCGCGCGCCGGGTTCGATCGCGAGGTCCAGGGCGCCGAGCCCGCGGTCGGCATCGCCGAGCGCGCGTTCCAGCAGCCGCTCGAGGTCGGCGGCCTCGAGCGCCTTCAACACGTACACCCGCGCACGCGAAAGCAGCGCGTTGTTGATCTCGAACGACGGGTTCTCGGTGGTCGCGACGACGAAAATCAGCGTGCCGTCCTCGACGTAGGGCAGGAAATTATCCTGCTGGGACTTGTTGAACCGGTGCACCTCGTCGAGGAACAGGACCGTATCGCGACGGCCGCGCAGCTCGCGCGCCCGCTCGACCATCGCGCGGATCTCCTTGACGCCGGCCAGCACCGCCGACAACGAGACGAACTCGGCGTCGGCGGCGTTCGCCACCAGCCGCGCGAGCGTGGTCTTGCCGGTGCCCGGGGGTCCCCACAGAATCATTGAATGCGGCCGCCCGGCCTCGAGCGCGCGGCGCAGCGGCGCCCCCGGCCCGAGCAGGTGTCCCTGCCCGGCGTACTCATCGATGTTGAGCGGCCTGAGCCGGTCCGCCAGAGGCCGATATCCGCCATCGGCCCCGGCGTTCACGGCGCGGCGTGTCCGATCACGTCGACGCCCGGCGGCGGCGTGAACACGAACAGGTCCGGCGCGAGCGGAACGTTGCGCTTCGGGTCGGAAAAGGAGATGCGCGTGACCTGGTTCAGCTTGTCCGCGAACAACATGCGCATCAGCTCGCCGTTCGCGAACGCGATGCGGATCGCCTGAAAATCGCTGGTGGGATGCTTCGGTATCAGCTGGAACCACTCGAACCCGCCGCTCTCCGGCAGCGCGGTGATGTGGAACTGGCTGCTGACGGTCGCCCCGCCGGCGAGCAGCACGGCCGGCGTGCTCGCGAGCGTCGAGTCCATGTTGCGCACGTTCGCCTGTTGAAGGTCTTGGTCGTAGAACCACAGCTGCTTGCCGTCGGCGAGCACGATCTGTTTCGACGGAGCGGTGTAGTCCCACCGGAACTTGCCCGGGCGTCGCAGATACAGATGTCCCGAGGCGCTGCGCAGCACCTTGCCGTCGGCGTCGTCGATTTCCTGTGAGAAATCGGCGGACCAGGTTTTCAGGCCCGCCAGGTAATGTTCGACCCGCTCCGCGGCGTCGCCGCCGGCGGCGGTGGCGACGGTGGCGGCGGCAGCGGGCGACGCCGCGCAGGCGGTCAACAGACCCTGGACCAGGAACATGCAGGCCGCTACCGCGGCACCGCGCTTCATCTTCGACATCGACATTACTCCTCGGGCGGCGCCTGGCCGAAAATCTCGCGGCCGCCGTTCGATTGCAGGGGACCCACCAAACCAGCCGCTTCCATCGCCTCTACCAGCCGCGCGGCACGGTTGTAGCCTATCTTCAAACGACGCTGAACACCGGATATCGAGGCCTTGCGCGTCTCGGTGACGATGCGCACCGCCTCGTCGTACAGGGGATCCTGCTCGGCATCCACGACGCCGTCGCCGGACTCGTCGTCATCAGACGGAAATCCCGGGATCGGGTTCCGCGGACCCTCGAGTATCTCGTCGATATAAACCGGCGCCGCGGCGGTCTTCAATCCGGCGACGACCCGATGGACCTCCTGGTCGGAGACGAATGCTCCGTGGACCCGCGTCGGAATCGCGGTTCCGGGCGGCAGGTACAGCATGTCGCCGTGGCCGAGCAGCGACTCGGCGCCGCTTTGATCGAGAATGGTGCGCGAATCGACCTTCGCGGAAACCTGGAAGGCGATGCGCGTGGGGATGTTCGCCTTGATCAGGCCGGTGATGACGTCGACCGAGGGGCGCTGGGTGGCGAGAATCAGGTGGATGCCGGACGCGCGCGCCTTCTGCGCGAGACGCGCGATCAGCTCCTCGACCTTCTTGCCGACAATCATCATCAGATCGGCGAGCTCATCGATGATGACGACGACGAACGGCAGGCTGGAGAGCTCCGGCACGTCCTCGGCGACGACGCCGGGAACGCCCTGGGCAATCTTCTGCATGCGGATCGGATCCTTGATCGGCGCGCCGGCGTCCGCCGCGTCCTTGACCTTGCGGTTGAAGCCGCCGATGTTGCGCACGCCGAGCATCGACATCAGCTGGTAGCGCCGTTCCATCTCCGCGACGCACCAGCGCAGCGCATTCGCCGCCTGCTTCATGTCCGTGACGACCGGCGCGAGAAGGTGGGGGATGCCCTCGTAGACCGACAGCTCCAGCATCTTCGGATCAATCATGATCATGCGCACGTGCTCGGGCGTCGCCTTGTAGACGAGGCTCAGCACCATCGCATTGATGCCGACCGACTTTCCGGAGCCCGTGGTGCCGGCGATCAGCAGGTGCGGCATGCGCGCGAGATCCGCGACCACCGGCACGCCGCCGATGTCCTTGCCGAGCGCGAGCGCGAGCGGCGAGGCGACTTCGTCGTAGGGCTTGGACTTGATGATCTCGCCGAGCGTGACGATCTCGCGCTTCTCGTTCGGGATCTCGAGGCCGACGACCGACTTGCCCGGAATCACCTCGACGACGCGGACGCTGATCGCCGACAGCGCGCGCGCCAGGTCCTTCGAGAGATTGCTGATCTGGCTGACCTTGACCCCCGGTGCCGGCCGCAGCTCGAAACGCGTGATCACGGGTCCCGGCTGCACCGCAACGACCTCCGCCTCAACGCCGAAATCCTTGAGCTTGAGCTCCACCAGGCGCGACATCGCCTCGAGCGCCTCCTCCGAATAGGACGTCTCGCGCGCGCGCGGCTCGTCGAGCAGGGACAGCGCCGGCAATTCGCTCGATTTCGGTGCATCGAACAGCGGCACCTGGCGCTCGCGCTCCACGCGCTCCGAACGCGGCGGCGCCACGATCTGAGGCTCGATCCGCGGCGGCAAGCGCGGCGGCGCCTTCTTCTGCTCCTCGCGCAGCGTCTCCTGGCGCGCCTGTTTGCGCAGCTGGCCGCCGGCGAGCTCGCGGCGCTGCGCGAGGCGCTGGCGCAGCCAGTCGATCCCCGCGAGCGTCCAGGCGCCGAGCCGGTCCATGATCGCGAGCCAGGAGACCCCGAGGAACAAGGCGACGCCGGCGAACCACAGTCCGAGCAGCAACAAAGTCGCGCCGAGCAGGTGCAGCCCGCGCTCCGCGCCGTGGCCCACGAGTTCCCCGAGCACGCCGCCGGCGCTGTTCGGCAGCCCGGCGCCGCTCCAGTTCAGTGACGCGAGCCCGCAGCTCGCGAGCATTGTCGCCGCGAAGCCGCCGGCTCGCAGCACCGTATTGAGCCGCGAGCGCGCGTCGCCGGGGGCCGGATTCTTGTGGACGAGAAACCCGGCGTAGCCCAACATCAACGGGAACAGGTAGGCGGGGCGGCCGAACAGAAAAAAGAAGAACCCCGACAACCAGGCGCCGACCGGCCCAATCCAATTGCCGACCGGCCCGGGTTCACCGGTGTCGGCGAAACCCGGATCGTGGCCGTGATACGAGAACAACGCGAGCAGCAGAATCATGGCGATCGCGCCCGACACCCACAGCGTACCCTCGCGCAGGGATCGCGCGACCGCCGCGGAGAGTTTGGGCGCCGCCTTCGGCCTCTTGCCTGGGACGGAATTCCCGGCCTCGAGTTCTTTAATGGTCGTTTACCTAACTAGTTGAATATCATAAAATATTGCTTGACCGGCGGCGCATGGTGCACTGCTGTGCGACACCGATCCCCGAGGTAAATTGTACATGAGCGAAGTCTCCCACAGCCGCCTGATCATTCTAGGGTCCGGACCGGCGGGCTACACGGCGGCCGTGTACGCGGCCCGGGCCAACCGCGCCCCCCTGCTGATCACCGGACTCGAACAGGGCGGCCAGTTGATGACGACGACCGACGTCGACAACTGGCCCGGCGACGTCGAGGGGCTCCAGGGTCCGGACCTGATGGAGCGCATGCGCCGCCACGCCGAGCGCTTCAACACGCGCATCCAGGTCGACCACATCCAGCGCGTGACCTTGCAGTCACGGCCGTTCCATCTGGTCGGCGACAGCGGCGAGTACACCTGCGACGCGCTGATCATTGCGACCGGGGCGTCGGCGAAGTATCTCGGCCTGCCGTCCGAGGAGCTGTACCGCGGCAAGGGCGTGTCCGCGTGCGCGACCTGCGACGGGTTTTTCTACCGCGGCAGGCGGGTCGCGGTCATCGGCGGCGGCAACACCGCGGTCGAGGAGGCCCTGTACCTCGCCAACATCGCCGAGCACGTGACACTGGTTCATCGGCGCGACGCATTTCGCGCCGAGAAGATCCTGCAGGATCGCCTGTTCGGCCTGGAACGCGCCGGCAAGGTCACGATCATCTGGAATCACGCCGTCGACGAAGTGCTGGGCGATGAGGCCGGGGTCACGGGCCTGCGGCTGAAGGCGGTTACGGGCGGCGCCAGGCGTGAAATCGCGGTGCACGGCGTGTTCATCGCCGTGGGACACCAGCCGAACACGCAGCTGTTCACCAATCAACTCGAAATGCACGGCGGCTACATCCAGGTCAAGGGCGGCAATGCCGGCGACGCGACCGCGACCAGCCGGGCCGGCGTGTTCGCCGCGGGCGACGTCGCCGACCACGTCTATCGCCAGGCGGTGACCTCCGCCGGGACAGGCTGCATGGCCGCCCTCGACGCCGATCGCTATCTGGACCAGCTGGACGCCGGGGCGGCCGAACCCGGCCGCGCCGCCGCCCTGTGAAGCCGTCCGCCGCAGGCGGCGGCGACGGCGGCGCGTACCGCGCGCGCTTCCTGGAGGGCATCGAACAAATCGGTGCGGCGGAATGGAATGCGCTGGTCGGCGACGCGGCGCCGTTCCTGCGGCACGAGTTCCTGGCCGCCCTCGAGGCCTCGCGCTGCGCCTCGCCCGAGCGCGGCTGGACCCCCCGTCACTTGATCATCGAGGATCGGCGCGGCGCGACGATCGGCGCTATGCCCCTGTACCTGAAGGCGCACTCGCGCGGCGAGTTCGTGTTCGATTTTTCCTGGGCGAACGCCTATCAACAACACGGCGAGCGCTATTACCCGAAACTGCTGACGGCGGTGCCGTTCACGCCGGTCAGCGGCGCCCGCCTGCTCACGGCGCCCGGACCCGCGGCGGCCGGGGTGCGGCGCGCGTTGATCGCGACCGCGCTGGAACTGGTGCGCGAGCTGGGACTGTCGTCCTGGCATGTGCTGTTCCCGGGTGGCGAAGAACTCGGCGCGCTCGGAGCGGCGGACTTGATCCTGCGCAGCGACTGCCAGTTTCACTGGCAGAACAAGGGCTACGACTCGTTCGACGGGTTCCTCGCGAGCTTCACCGCGGAAAAGCGCAAGAAGGCCAAGCGCGAACGACGCCGCGTCGCCGAGGCCGGAATCACGTTCGAGACGCGCCACGGCGGCGATATCGACGCCGGACTGTGGAGGATCCTGTACGGATTCTACGCCGACACGTTCCACCGGCATGGACACGACCCGTACCTGAACCTGGATTTCTTTCGACGGATCGGCGAGGCGCTTCCGGGGAACCTGATGGTGAAAATCGCGCTCGCGGGCGCGGAACCGATCGCGGTGGCGATATTTTTCAGCGGCGCCGACGCGCTCTATGGGCGCTACTGGGGCGCGGGCGGCAACTACCACAGCCTGCATTTCGAGACTTGTTACTACCAGGGCATCGAGTATTGCATCGAACGCGGTCTGGCCCGCTTCGAGCCCGGCACCCAGGGTGAGCACAAGGTGCCGCGCGGCTTCGCGCCGGTGCGGACCGGCTCGGCGCACTACATCGCCGACCCGCGATTCGCCGCGGCGATTCGCGACTACGCCCTGCGCGAGGCGCGCGGCGTCGAGGACTACGCGCGCTCCGTCAACGATCACCTCCCCTTCCACCGGCCGGCCGACGGGGAGCTCGGCATCTGATGCGGCTTCAGTGGCTGGGCGAACGCGGCGAACCGGACTGGTTTCCTCCGATCGAGCAGGCGCTGCGTGAGCCGCCGGGGCTGCTCGCGGCCGGAGGCGACCTCGCGCCCGCGCGCATTCTGGCCGCCTACGAGCGCGGCATCTTCCCCTGGTACTCGTCCGGACAGCCGATCCTGTGGTGGTCTCCGGATCCGCGGATGGTGCTGTTTCCGGACGAGCTGAAATGCTCGCGCAGTCTGCGCCGGACGCTGCGCTCCGGGTTTTTCGAGACGCGGCTGGACACGGCCTTCCCGGCGACGATCCGCGCCTGCGCGGCGCCGCGCCGGTCGGGTCCGGATACCTGGCTCAACCCGGCGATGATCGCCGCGTACGAAGAGCTCCATGCGCTCGGCTACGGTCATTCGGTCGAGAGCTACCACGAAGGCGAACTGGTCGGCGGCCTCTACGGCCTGCACCTCGGAGGGGTGTTCTTCGGCGAGTCGATGTGGAGCGGGATGGCCGATGCCTCGAAAGTGGCGCTGGTGCGACTCGTCGAGGAGTGCCGGCGGCGCGGAATCCGCGTGATCGACTGCCAGGTGGCCAGCACCCACCTGGCGAGCCTAGGCGCCCGCGAACTGCCGCGCCGGGAGTTCGCCGCGCTGCTCACCCAAACCGCAAGCCGCGCACCCACAGGCTCCTGGGCGGCGCCCGAAGGCGCGTAAATTGCATTACCCGGAGCCTTTATGCACAATGCGCGCGGTTTCCGGGATACCATAAGGGCGCATGTCAAAAGAAGAGGCAATTCAGTTCGAAGGCGAGGTCATCGAGACGCTCCCCAACACGACGTTCCGGGTCAAGCTCAAGACCGGCCATGTCGTCACGGCGCACATCTCGGGAAAGATGCGGAAAAACTACATCCGCATTCTCACCGGCGATCAAGTCACCGTCGAAATGACGCCCTACGACCTCACCAAGGGCCGGATCGTTTACCGCGGCCGCTGAACCGCAGCTCAGGTCTCGTGCGACAACAACGCCGGCTCGTTCGCGCCGCGCGTCTCGAGCCTGAGACTCTCACCGTCCTCGCTCAAGGTGACCTCGACGTGCCCTCCGTCGACGAGCTTGCCGAACAGCAGCTCCTCGGCGAGCGGCCGCTTGATGAACTCCTGGATCACGCGCGCCATCGGCCGTGCGCCCATCTTCGGGTCGTAGCCGCGTTTGGCGATCCAGCGCCGCGCCGCGTCGTCGACCGAGATCGACACGTGCTTGTGCTCGAGCTGGGCCTCCGCCTCCACCAACAGCTTGTCGACGACGCGCTCGATCGTGGCCTGGTCCAGCGACGCGAATTGAATCACCGCGTCCAGCCGGTTGCGGAACTCCGGCGAGAACAGCCGGCGTATCGCCTCCATGCCGTCGGGCGCCGTGTCGGACTGCGTGAAGCCGATGCTCTGGCGGCTCATCTCGAACGCTCCGGCGTTGGTCGTCATGACGATGATCACGTGGCGGAAATCGGCCTTGCGGCCGTTGTTGTCGGTGAGCGTCCCGTGGTCCATGACCTGCAGCAACAGGTTGAACACGTCCGGGTGCGCCTTCTCGATTTCATCGAGCAGCAGCACGCAATGCGGATGCTTGGCGATCGCCTCGGTCAGCAAGCCGCCCTGGTCGAAGCCGACGTAACCCGGCGGCGCGCCGATCAGGCGCGAAACGGTGTGCCGCTCCATGTACTCCGACATGTCGAAGCGCACGAACTCGATGCCCATCGCGAGCGCGAGCTGGCGCGTGACCTCGGTCTTGCCGACGCCGGTCGGTCCCGAGAACAGGAATGAGCCGACCGGCTTGCGCTGGTCCCCGAGGCCCGAACGCGACATCTTGATCGCGGCGGACAGCGCCTCGATCGCCTTGTCCTGGCCGAAAATCGTGAGTTTCAGGTTGCGCTCGAGGTTGCGCAGCACGTCGCGGTCCGACAGCGACACGTTCTTCGGCGGAATTCGCGCGATGCGCGCGACGATGTGCTCGATGTGACTCACCGTGACCGAGGGGTCGCGCTTCTCGACGGGCTGAAGCCTGAGGTTCGCGCCCGCCTCGTCGACGACGTCGATCGCCTTGTCCGGCATGTGCCGGTCGTTGATGTGGCGCGCCGCGAGCTCGGCGGCCGCCTGCAGCGCGTCGTCCTCGTATTTGACGCCGTGGTGTTCCTCGAACTTCGACTTCAGGCCGCGCAGGATGTCGACCGTGTCCTGGACCGACGGCTCGGTGACGTCGATCTTCTGGAAACGGCGCGCGAGCGCGTGGTCCTTCTCGAAAATTCCGCGGTACTCGTTGTAGGTGGTCGAACCGATGCAGCGCAGTTCGCCGTTCGCGAGTGCCGGCTTGATCAGGTTGGAGGCGTCCATGACGCCGCCGGAGGCGGCTCCCGCGCCGATCACGGTGTGGATTTCGTCGATGAACAGGATCGCCCCGGGTTGTTTCTTCACCTCGGCGAGCACGGCCTTCAGGCGCTTCTCGAAGTCGCCGCGATACTTGGTGCCGGCGACCAGGGAACCCATGTCGAGCGAATAGATCGTCGCATCCGACAGCACGTCGGGAACCTGGTTCTCGACTATCATGCGCGCGAGGCCCTCGGCGATCGCGGTCTTGCCGACGCCCGCCTCGCCGACGTAGAGGGGATTGTTCTTGCGCCGGCGGCACAGGATCTCGATCGTGCGCTCGACCTCGACGCGGCGGCCGATCAGCGGGTCGATCTTGCCGCGGCGCGCCGATTCGTTCAGGTTCGTCGCATACTTCTCCAGCGCATTGCCGCCGCCGTCGCCGTCGCGCTCGGGATCGGCGCTCGCTCCGCCCTCGTCGCGCTCGCCGCGCTCCTCACCGCCCGCCTTCGACAGGCCGTGAGCGATGAAATTGACGACATCGAGGCGCGACACGTCCTGCATCGACAGCAGGTAGGCCGCGTGCGATTGTTTCTCGCTGAATATCGCGACCAGCACGTTCGAAACCGTCACTTCCTTCTTGCCGCTCGACTGCACATGGAACACGGCGCGCTGCAGCACGCGCTGGAAGCCAAGTGTCGGCTGCACGTCGCGCTCCTCACCGGCCGGCAACCGCGGGGTGGTCTGGTCGATGAACTGCTTCAATTCGGACTTCAGCTTCGCCGTGTCGGCGCCGCAGGACTTGAGGATCTCCCGAATCTTCGGGGTGTCCAGAATCGCGAGCAGCAGGTGCTCGACGGTCATGAATTCATGCCGCGCCTCGCGCGCGCCGGCGAACGCATCGTTCAAGCAAAACTCGAGTTCCTGACTTAGCACGTCTTACGCCTCTTCTAGAGTTGCCATCAGCGGATGTTGATGCTGTCTCGCATATGCGATCACCTGCGCCACCTTGGTCTCGGCGATTTCATAGGTAAAGACGCCGCAAACGCCCCTGCCCTTCGTGTGCACTCGAGCATCACACGGGTCGCCTTGGTGCGGTCCATCGAAAAGAACCGCTGCAGAATATCGACGACGAACTCCATCGGCGTGTAATCATCATTCAGCAACAACACCTGATAGAGCGGCGGCCGCGAAAGCTTCGGTGCCGATTCCTCGGCGACCAAGCCCGTGCCGCCCTGTCCCCGTTCTGTGTCGCTCCTGTCTTTGTCGCTCATGAATGGTTAGTTTATAGGGGTAGCCGCGCACCTTTACAAGCCATGCCGGCCACGGCGTGGGCGCGCGGACGTGAAAGCTGTCGCCATTTGCTGTCACGTGACTTTAACAAGTAAAAACAAAAGCTTGAGGGTTCAAGCGGATAAACCGTATCATTACCCGGGTCACGCAGGCGAAAGGCGCACGCCGGCGGTGATCGATTGTACCCGAACTGCAAGCGCACGATCCTCCTATGCCTGCATCGCGCATCGACGAATGGTGGTCCCGGATTCCGGCCAACGCCCCGTGGCTGGTGTCGGTGGCGCTCGCCGTCGCGATCGCGGTCGAAGCGGCGCGGATCGCGATCGCGCTGCTCGGGGGTAATCCGGTCACGCCGATCGCCCCGCGCGCCTCCCCGACCACTTCGGCGCGGCCGCAGGCGCCCGCGGTCGATGCGCAATCGATCGCCGCGGCCCACCTGTTCGGCATCGCGACGCTGGATGCGAACGCGCAAAATCCGGCGGACGCGCCCGCCTCGACCTCGAATCTGGTGCTCGCCGGCACCATTGCGACCCAGGACCCGAAGCGGGGCCTCGCGATCATCGGCGGCGGCGTCCCGGCGACGGTGTATTCGGTGGGTGACGCCGTCGGTGGTGCGTCTCTGTACGCGGTTTATCTCGACCGGGTGGTGCTGGATCGAAATGGCAGCCTGGAGACTCTGCAGTTGCCGCAGATCCCCCTGACCGGCCAGCCCGCACCGCAATATGCGATGTCCAATCCGGTCACCGCGCGCACGCTGAACAACATCCGCCGCATGGTGCAGCAAAACCCCGGCATCCTGAATTCGGTGATCCGTCCGGTGGCGTCCTACGACAGCCAGGCGGGCAAACTGCGCGGCTTTCGTATCTATCCGGGCACGAACCGGCGGGCGTTCGCGACCCTCGGCCTAAAGCCCGGCGACCTCGTGACCGCGATCAACGGCACGCCGCTCGACGATCCACAGCACGGCCAGCAGATATTCGACACCGTGGAGAGCTCGTCGGAGGCCGTGGTGACGGTCAACCGCAACGGACAGACGATCCAATTGACCCTGAATATCGCCAAGGTCGCGGCCGAGGCCGGACGTGACATCACCACGCCGCCGGGCGGCCGGCCCGCCGATCGGCCGAATTTCACCCCGCCAAACCTAAACCAATAACCGGCGCACCGGTCCAACGCGTTCACAGCAAGAGAATCCCCGATGTCGAACCGACTGCATTCCCGCTCCCGGCCGCGCCGCCTCAGGCTGGCGGTGGCCGTCCTGTCGCTCTCGCTCGCCGCGCTTTCGCCCGCCGCCGCGCCGCCCGGCGCCCAGGAGGAGGGGCCGACGATCACGCCAAACTACAAGGATGCCGACCTCAGCCAGATCATCCAGGCGGTGAGCCAGGTGACGGGCAAGAACTTCATCGTCGACCCGCGGGTGAACGCGAAGGTGACGATGCTTTCGGCCACGCCGATGTCGCCGTCGGCCTTTTATCAGGCTTTCCTGTCGGTGCTGCAAGTATATGGCTACATCGCGGTGCCGGCCGGCAAGGTCATCAAGATCGTCCCCAACATCGACGCACGCCAGTTCCCGTCGGAGGACCTGCCGAAGACCGTCAGCTCGACCTCCGACGAACTCGTCACGCAGATCATCACGGTGAAGAACATCAGCGCGGCGCAGCTCGTGCCGCTGTTGCGGCCGCTGATCCCCCAGTACGGGCATCTGGCCGCCTACCCCGGCGGCAACATGCTGATCATTTCCGACCGCGCGAGCAACGTCGAGCGGATCCTGCGGATCGTGCGGCGCATGGATCAGGACAGCAACGAGCCGTTCGAGCTGATTCCGCTGCAGAACGCGAGCGCGGACGACGTCGTGCGCACGGTCAACCAGCTCACCCAGGGCGCCGCGGCCGAGGGCGGCGCGACCGTCAAGGTCGTCGCCGACCAGCGCACCAACAGCGTGCTGCTGAGCGGCGACAAGACGATGCGCCTGCGGATGAAGGCGCTGATCCTCAGTCTCGACACCCCGCTCAAGTCGGGCGGCGACACGCGCGTGCGCTACCTGCACTACGCCGACGCCGAAAAGCTCGCCGCCAAGCTGAAGGGCCAGGCGAGCGCCTCGGAGAAGGCGCTCGGACCCGGCCACGCCGGGCCTGCGGCCGCCGCTTCATCGGGCGGCGGCTACGGGGAGGACGTGACGATCTGGGCGGATGAGCCGACCAACGCGCTGATCATCACCGCCCCGCCGAAGACGATGAAGTCCTTGATGAGCGTGATCGACCAGCTCGACATTCGCCGCGCCCAGGTCGAGGTGCAGGCGATCATCGTCGAGGTCGACATCAACAAGAGCTCCAATCTCGGAGTGCAGTGGATCATCGACGGCGCGAACAGCAACACATTGGTCGGCGTGTCGAATCTGCCGACGAGCGGCGGCGCCAGCATCGTCGACCTCGCCGCGGCGGCGGCGACCAAGACCTACACCGCGCTCAGCAGCGCAACTCTCGGCACCGGCGCGAGTTTCGCGATCGGC
>JBBISV010000060.1:0-7412 GCA_037441085.1 Gammaproteobacteria bacterium
AGGGCGACCTGGCGACACTGCAGGCCGCGGGCGTGACGCATGTCTACGTGTGGATCTCGGGTGACAAGAACCCGGGCATCCAAGTCGGAGAATTCGACACGATCGCGGTCGGCTACGTCGGATTCACGATGTAAGAGCCGCCGGCGGCGTGCTCTCGCAGACGATGACGACAACAATCGAACACAGGACGGTCGCGCAGCCGGGCGGCTCGCGCGGCCTCGCGCGGCGCTTTCCGGCCGGCTTCGTGTGGGGCGTCGCAACCAGCGCCTACCAGATCGAGGGCGCGAGCGCCGAGGATGGCCGCGGGGAGTCGATCTGGGATGAATTTTGCCGGCGTCCTGGCGCGATCCGCGACGGCGGCGACGGCAGCGTCGCCTGCGATCACTACCACCTGTTCGAGAGCGATCTGGATCTGATCGCGAGCCTGGGCGTGCGCGCCTACCGGTTCTCGATCTCCTGGCCGCGGGTCCAGCCGCAGGGGCACGGAGCCTGGAGCGAACGGGGATTCGATTTCTACTCGCGTCTGATCGACGGCCTGCGCCGCCGCGGCATCGCGCCGCACGCGACGCTCTACCATTGGGACCTGCCGCAGGCGCTGCAGGCGCGCGGCGGGTGGATGAACCGCGACACGATGGACCGCTTCGCCGACTATGCCGGCGAAGCATCGCGCCGTCTCGGCGACCGCCTGGCCACGATCGCGACCCACAACGAGCCGTGGGTCGTCGCGATCCTCGGGCACGAGGCGGGCATCTTCGCCCCGGGCGAAAAGAGCCGCCGGACCGCGATGCAGGTTTCGCACCATCTGCTGGTCAGCCACGGGCGCGCGCTGCAGGCGATGCGCGCCGCGGGCTGCCGCGTGCCCCTGGGAATCGTGCTCAATCAATCGCCGATTCATGCGGCGACCGACTCGGAGACCGACCTCGCGAAGGCGCGCCTCGACGACGGGTTGATCATCCGCTGGTACATGAATCCGCTGTTGCGGGGCAGCTACCCGGCCGATGTCCTCGCGCACCTCGGCGCCGACGCGCCCCGGATTCAAGACGGCGACATGGACACGGTGCGGCAGCCGCTCGATTTCCTCGGCATCAATTACTATACGCGCAGCGTTGCGACGGCCGGCGAGGCCAAGGACGATTCGCAGCCGCGGCGCGAGGTCACCGACATGGGTTGGGAAGTGTTCCCCGCCGGATTGTCCGAGTTGCTGCGGCGGCTGCACGCCGACTACAGCCTGCCGCCGGTGTACATCATGGAGAACGGCGCCGCGTACAAGGACGAGATCATCGACGGGCGCATCGCCGATCCCGACCGGATCCGGTATCTCGGCTCGCATATCGCCGCGCTCGCCGACGCGCTCGAGACCGGGGTCGATGTGCGCGGCTATTTCGTGTGGAGTCTGCTGGACAATTTCGAATGGGCCGACGGCTATTCGAAGCGCTTCGGGATCGTTCACGTCGACTACGCAACCCAGCGGCGCACCGTCAAGGACAGCGCGCTCTGGTATCGCGATTTTCTGCTGGGAAGGTGAGGCCGGACGAGGCCGCCCGCGGACGCACCGGATTGGAGATGGCGCCGATGGCATTGGCACGCAAGGACAGGCTCGGACGGCGCGCGCGGACCCCGGTTCGCTGGCGGCTGGTTTGGCGCGACGAGTTCGAGGGCCCGGGCCTCGATCGCGCGAAATGGGACACCGACCTCGGCAACGGATTCTTCGACTACCAGCGGCACGAGTGGGTGCCGGGCTGGGGGAACAAGGAGCTCCAGTACTATACCGATGACGCCGCCAATCTTTGCATCAGCGACGGCCTGTTGCACATCCGCGCGCTGAAGGAGCCGTTGCACGGGTGCGGCTACACGTCGGCGCGGATCAAGACACGGCGGCGCGACGGCGGGCCCCTGTTCAACCAGCGTTACGGCAGATTCGAGTTTCGCGCGAAGGTGCCCCACGGCAAGGGGCTGTGGCCGGCGATCTGGATGCTGCCGCAGGACGACGTCTACGGCGCCTGGGCGGCTTCCGGCGAGATCGACGTGATGGAGATCGCCGGCGAGCGGCCGCAGGAATATCTCGGCAGCCTGCACTTCGGTTCCACCGCGCCGAAGCGCTCGCTCGTCACCCACGTGCATGCGTTCGCCAACGGCGGCACGGTCGCCGATTTCCATGTCTACGCGGTCGAGTGGGAGCCCGGCGAGATACGCTGGCTCGTCGACGGCGAAGTCTGGGCGCGGCAGACCTTCTGGTGGAGCTGCAAGGCGCTGCGCAACGGCCGCGGGATCGAGGCGCGCAGTCCGTCGGACCTGAATCCGTGGCCCGCCCCGTTCGACCGGCCGTTCTACATCGTCATGAACGTTGCCGTCGGCGGCGACTTTCCCGGCGTGCCGAATGCCGCGACCCGGTTTCCGGCGGAACTGATCGTCGACTACGTCCGCGTCTACGAACGGGTCGGCGGCTACCCGGAGGCCGGCAAGCGCGGCGCCGGACGCCTGCCCTACCAACGCGGCCGCGGCCGCAGCTGAGGTCGATCCCCGATGTCGAAGCGATGGATGGATGACGGGAAGGACGACGGCGCAGCGCCGGCGGAGGGCGCGGCCGCCGCCGCGGTGAGTCCTGCCGAATTCGACGCCCTTGCCGCCGAAGTTCGCGCGATCCTGCGGGCGCGCATCCACGGATTCTGTTTCAGCCCCTATGTCGGCAGCCAGGCGCCGGGCGATTCGGTCGGCGAGGCGCAGATTCGCGAACGCCTGGCGATCATCGCCCCGTGCACGCGCTGGATTCGCAGCTTTTCGTGCACCGACGGGCATGAGCGGACGCCGCGCATCGCGCGCGAAATGGGGCTGAAGACCCTGGTCGGAGCCTGGCTCGGTACCGACCCGGAAATCAACGAGCGCGAGATCGAGGGCGCGATCGCGGTGGCGCGCGCCGGGGATGCCGATCTGCTCGCGATCGGCAACGAGGTGCTGTTGCGGGAGGATCTGTCCGAGGACGAACTGATCGGCCACCTGCGCCGCGTGAAGGAGGCGGTGCCGGGCGTTCCGATCGGATACGTCGACGCCTATTATCTGTTCGAGGAACATCCGCGGGTCGCGGCCGCCTGCGATGTGCTGTTCACCAACTGCTATCCGTTTTGGGAAGGTTGTCCGCTGTCCCGGGCGATCGCGTACATGCAGTCGATGTACCGCCGCACCGTTGCGGTCGCGGCGGGCAAGCGCGTGGTGATCAGCGAGACCGGGTGGCCGCAGACCGGCGGCGCGTTTCACGGCGCCGTGCCGTCGGCCGCCGGGGCGATGCGCTATTTCATCGACAGCTGCCGCTGGGCGGAGCACGACGGCCTGGAACTTTTTTATTTCGCCGCATTCGACGAAGCCTGGAAGGCCGGTATCGAGGGCGATGTCGGCGCCCACTGGGGTCTCTGGGACCGCGATGGCGCCGCGAAATACCGCTGACATGCCGGCGCGCCGGGTGCGACCGTGCTGACCCTGCCGTCCGGCGATGCGATCTGTTATTCCGGTTACCGGCGCGGCCAGAGCCCGGACGGGCGCATCTTTCCCTCGCACGCCGAGATTCGCGAGGACCTCCTGATCCTGAGGAAGCGGTGGCGCCTGCTGCGGCTGTATGACTGCAGCACGCACGCGCTGCGCGTGCTCGAGGTCATCCGCGCCGAGCGGCTCGACATGCGGGTGATGCTGGGCGCCTATCTCGCGGCCGAGACCAGCAACGCCGGCTGCCCCTGGGGCGGAACCTACCCCGAGGAGGTCCTGGAGGCCAATCGCGCCGAGAACGACGCGGAGGTCGAGCGCCTGATCGGGTTCGCGCGGCGCTACGAGGACATCGTGTTCGCGGTCGCCGTGGGCAATGAGGCGACGGTCGGATGGACGGATCACCTCGTGCCGATACCGCGCCTGATCGAGCACGTCCGGCGCGCCAGGCGCGGTGTCGCGCAGCCGGTGACATTCTGCGAGAACTACGTTCCCTGGCGCGACACGCTGCGCGACCTGGTGCCCGAACTCGACTTCCTCTCGGTGCACACCTATCCGGTGTGGGAATACAAACGGATCCACGAGGCGGTGGACTACAGCCGGCAGAATTACGGCGGCGTCGCGGCGCAATATCCGTCGAAACCGGTGGTGATCAGCGAGGCCGGCTGGACGACCCGCTCCAACGGCCGCGGCATCGAGCCGCAGAACGCCTCGGAGGAGCTCCAGGCCATCCATCACGCGGATTTGACCGAGTGGACGCGGCGGGAGGGCATCCTGACGTTCGAGTTCGAGGCCTTCGACGAGCCCTGGAAAGGATCACCGGACCCGCTCGAGCCCGAGAAGCATTGGGGCTTGTTCACGGTCGACCGGGCGCCCAAGAAGGCGATGTCGCCGTTCTACCCGGAGCTCGCGCCGGCGGCGTGCCCGGCGGCCGGGCGTTCAGCGGGAGATTGACAGCTTGGGTCGGGTCTATGCTATAAACATTTCTGAAAGCGCTTTCATAGAGCGAGGCTTCCATACCGCGGGGTGGGAAGCACTCGCCGCCGCATCGGTCGACAATCGGGGAGTGATCAAAATGAAATTCTTGAAGGGCTTCGTTCCATTCGCGCTGCTCGGCGGCGCCCTGCTCGCGCTCACCGGATGCGGCGGCACCTCCAATCAAACCGCATCCCAGCCGACCGTCACCTCGGTGGCGCTCTCTCCGGCATCGACCAGCTTGACCCCCGGCAAGACGCAGGCGCTCACCGTGACCGCCACGTTGAGCAGCGGCGGAACCCTGCCCGTCACCACCGGCGTGACCTACACGTCGGATAACACGAACGTCGCGACGGTCAGCGCCTCGGGCCTCGTGACCGCCGGCAACACGGCCGGCACCGCGCACATCAGCGCCACCGCCGTCGTCGACGTGAACACGACGCTGAATGCGCCCGCGGTCGCCATCATCGTCACGATTCCGCCGCCGACCTTGAAATCGATCGCGCTGTCGCCCTTGGCCGCGAACGTCGTCGCCGGCGCGACCCAGCAGCTCACCGTCGTCGGCACCTACAGTGACAACACCACCAAGACGCTCGCCGCCGCCGGCGAGACCTTCACGTCGATGAACACGGGCGTCGCGACCGTCGATGCGACCGGCCTGGTGACGGTGGCGTCGGGCGCCACAGTCGGCGCGACCGCGACGATCGCGGCGACCGACACGGCCTCGGGTCTCGCGACCTCGACGCAGACCTCCACGGTGATCACGGTCGCCGCCCCGCCGACGGTGTCGACGGGCGTGCTGTCGACCGGCTTCAATTCTAACGGCACGACGACCACGTCGACCGCCGCGACGGGCATCTACTCGGTCTACCATGGCGGAGCCAACAACCCCGCGGGCGGCAGCGGCGGCAACTACGTCGACCAGGGCGCCGCGCCGGGCGCAAGCTACGAATACCTGTACGTCCAGGACACCGCGGCGAATCTGGCGGGCTACACCTATCAGGGCATCGGCATCCAGCCGGCGGCCGGCCAGACGGTGAGCACCTCGGGCTTCAACAGCATCGGCTTCACGCTCGCGGTGAATCCGGAGTGGGTGGCGGCCGGCACGCCGAACTTCGTGGTGCTGATCGCGGGCAAGGTGACCGGCGTGTCGAGCGCGACCTGTAATCCGTCGGTGGCGGCGGTGGTGACGGCGACCTCGGCGAACGCGACCGCCTACGCGGTGCCGCTCAGCGCCTTCACGAAAATCACGCAGAACTGCGGCGTCGCGAGCGTTACCGCGGCGCAGATTCTCGCCGCACCGATCACCGAGGTCGACTTCCAGGCCGACGGCGGCACGGCGGCGATCACCGCGGGAGCCCTGACGTCGAACACGAACACGACGGTGGCTCTGGCGGGCAGCTCCCCGGCGACCTATCCGACCACGATCAACCTCGTCGGCGGCGTCGCCTTCGTCACCGCCGCGCCGCCGCCGCCTGCGACGCTGGTGTCGATCGCGCTGTCGCCGTTGACGGCGAGCGTCGTGCCGGGCGCGACCCAGCAGCTCACGGTCGCCGGCACCTACAGCGACCACACCACGAAGACCCTCGCCGCCTCCGGCGAGACCTTCACGTCGATGAACACGGCCGTCGCGACCGTCGATGCCGCCGGTCTCGTGACCGTGGCGTCGGGCGCCACAGTCGGCGCGACCGCGACGATCGCGGCGACCGACACCGCCTCGGGCCTCTCGACCTCGGCGCAGAATTCCACGGTGATCACGGTCGCCGCTCCGCCGACGGCATCGACCGGCGTGTTGTCGACCGGCTTCAACTCGAACGGCACGACGACCACGTCGGGCGCGGCGACGGGCACATACGCGGTCTATCACGGCGGGGCGAACAACCCGGCAGGTGGCAGCGGCGGCAACTACGTCGACCAGGGCGCCGCGCCGGGCGCAAGCTACGAATACCTGTACGTCCAGGACACCGCGGCGAATCTGGCGGGCTACACCTATCAGGGCATCGGCATCCAGCCGGCGGCCGGCCAGACGGTGAGCACCTCGGGCTTCAACAGCATCGGCTTCACGCTCGCGGTGAATCCGGAGTGGGTGGCGGCCGGCACGCCGAAGTACGTGGTGTTGATCACGGGCAAGGTGACCGGCGTGTCGAGCGCGACCTGTAATCCGTCGGTGGCGGCCGTGGTCGCCGCGACCTCGGCGAATGCGACCGCCTACACGGTGCCGCTCAGCGCCTTCACGCAGATCACGCAGAATTGCGGCGTCGCGAGCGTCACCGCGGCGCAGATTCTCGCCGCACCGATCGTCCAGGTCGACTTCCAGGCGGACGGCGGCACCGCGGCGATCACGGCGAGCGGCCTGACGTCGAACACGAACACGACGGTGGCTCTGGCGGGCAGCTCCCCGGCGACCTATCCGACCACGATCAACGTGGTCGGCGGCGTCGCCTTCGTCAATTCGAGCACGCCGCCGGCGTCATCGACCGGCGTGCTGTCGACGGGCTTCAACTCGAACGGCACGACGACCACGTCGGGCGCGGCGATGGGTACCTATGCGGTCTACCACGGCGGGGCCGCCAACCCGGCGGGCGGCAACGGCGGCAACTACGTCGACCAGGGCGCCGCGGCGAGCGCGAGCTTCGAATACGAGTTCGTCCAGGACATCGCCGCGAACCTCGCGGGCTACACCTACCAGGGAATCGGCATCCAGCCGGCGACCGGACAGAACGTGAGCGCGGCGGGGTTCAACCACATCGGCTTCACGCTCGCGGTGAATCCCGAGTGGGTGGCGGCCGGCACGCCGAACTTCGTGGTGCTGATCGCGGGCAAGGTGACCGGCGTGTCGAGCGCGACCTGTAATCCGTCGGTGGCGGCGGTGGTGACCGCGACCTCGGCGAATGCGACCGCCTACACGGTTCCGCTCAGCGCCTTCACGCAGATCACGCAGAACTGCGGTGTCGCGAGCGTCACGG
>JBBISV010000060.1:7512-16482 GCA_037441085.1 Gammaproteobacteria bacterium
CCGCTCAGCGCCTTCACGCAGATCACGCAGAACTGCGGTGTCGCGAGCGTCACGGCGGCGCAGATTCTCGCCGCACCGATCACCGAGGTCGACTTCCAAGCCGACGGCGGCACGGCGGCGATCACGGCGAGCGGACTCACGTCGAACACGAACACGACGGTGACCAAGGCGGGCAGTTCCCCGGCGACCTATCCGACCACGATCAACGTGGTCGGCGGTGTCGGCTTCGTTCCTTAGAGCCCCCGGGCGCGTGCGCGCCCCGCAAGATCTCCTCTTGCGGGACGCGCCGCCGCCATCACCGGCGAACCGGAATCCTCGAGCCGGTCAATGCGGCATCCCCGCCGCCGCCCAATTCATCGGCCGATTCGCCGATCCGCAGGGCATAAGTGCCGGCGGAGATCACCCAGGCCTTGCTTCGTTCGTCGAACCGCCCCAACAGGCGCGGATCGGCCGTCAAATTGACCTCACGCCCGGCTCCAGGCGCGAGTTCGATGCGCCGGAAGCCGATCAACCGCAGCGTCGGCCGGCCGGCCGCGCGCGTCAGGTACACCTGCGGCACATCCGCGCCCGTGCGGCCGCCCACGTTGTGAACAGTGAATCGGATCTGAAGTGTCTTTCCGCCGGTCACGCGGATGTGATCGGTTTGGAACCGCGTATAGGAAAGCCCGTGCCCGAATGCGAACAACGGACTGATGCCGCGGTGGGCATACCAGCGATAGCCGACGTCGGCGCCCTCGGTGTAGTCGATGCTCACCGCGGCGCCGATGGCGCTGCCGAGGTTCGGCAGCGTCGGGCGCGGCAGGTCGGAGGCTGAGCGAGGAAACGTGATCGGCAGCCGCCCGGACGGATCGGCCGCGCCGAACAACAGGTCCGCGACCGCCTGGCCGCCTTCCTGGCCGGGATACCAGGCGGCGAGCACCGCGGGAACGCGGTCGAGCCACGGCATCAGCGCGGGGTTGCCGGTTTCGAGCACCACGATGGTGTGGGGATTGGCGCGCGCGACCGCGTCGATCACCGCGTCCTGGCCGTAGGGGAGAGTCAGGCCCGGCGAGTCGTAGCCCTCGAGTTCGTGACGGGTCGCGAACACGATTGCGACGTCCGCGCCCGCGGCCGCGGCGGCGGCGCCCTCCGGGTACGCGCCGGGGTCATAGGTGATTTCGGCCCCGGGCGCCGCCCGATGAATCGCGCGCAGCGGCGAGGACGGGTCGTACAGCTCGGTGCGAAAGGCCTCCATGGTGCCGGTGCCGCCGACCGGAATGCGCGTCGGCGCGCCGTTCGACGGCATGACCTGCGAGGAGCCGCCGCCGGACAACACGCCGAGATTCGCGTGTCCGCCGATCACCGCGATGCGCCGCATCCGTGCCGACAGCGGCAACAGGCCATCCGTGTTCTTCAGCAGCACGATGCCCTTGCGGGCGATATCCAGCGCCACCGCGGCGTGCGCGCGGTAGTCGATCGTGCTCCTCGCGGGCGGATGCTCCACCACGCCGATCGCGAACATGGACCGCAGGATCCGCTCGACCATGTCGTCGAGGCGCGCCATGGGCACCACGTGCCGCGCGAGCGCCGCGCGCAGCGGCGCGTCGAACCACACGCGCGGATCGAGTTGTTCGCCGGACTCCTGGTCGAGGCCGTGCAGCGCATCGTCGACGCCGTGCACCGCGCCCCAGTCGGACATCACCCAGCCCCGGTAGCCCCATTCGCGCTTCAGTACTTCGTCGAGCAGCCAGTCGTTGCCGCAGGAGTAGGCGCCGTTCACCTTGTTATAGGCGCACATCACGGCGCCCGGGTGGCCGCGCTCGATCGCGATCTCGAAGGCCAGCAGGTCCGACTCGCGCAGCGCCCCGGTGTCGATCCGGGCGTCGAGGGTCAGGCGGTTCGTCTCGTTCGCGTTCAGCGCGAAGTGTTTCACGGTGGAGATCACGTGCTGATCCTGCGTGCCGCGCACCGCCGCCCCCGCCATCACGCCGGCGAGCCAGGGATCTTCGCCCAGATACTCGAAATTGCGGCCGTTGCGCGGGTCGCGCGTGAGATCCATGCCGCCGCCCAGCAGTACGTTGAACCCTTTGGCGTGCGCTTCGGCGCCGACCAGCGCCCCCGCCGCATAGGCGAGGCTCGGGTCGAAGGTCGCGGCGAGCAGCAGGCTCGCCGGGAGCGCGGTGGCGACGTCGGCCGCGCGCAGCCCGAGCGGATTCGCGACGCCCAGGCTGGCGTCGGTCTCGTAGAGCGCGGGAATTCCGAGACGCGGCACGCCGGGCACGTAGCCGGCGGATCCGGCAATCGCCTGGGGCGGCAGCGGCACCACCCGGCCCAGGGCATCCTTGGTCTCGAACGCCATGATTCCGTGCACCAGACCGATCTTTTCGTCGAGCGTCATCGCCCGCAGCGCGAGGCGCGCGCGCTCGTCGGGCGGGCGTGCCGCGTCGAGCCAGGGACGGGAGTCGCGCGCGACCGCGCCGGTGGACCAGAATCCGATCAGCAGCAGGGCCGCGGCCAGGGTGGATTTGCGCGATTCATCGAGGAGCGGCATGGTGGCGGAGGCGTCTCTATGTGGCTGGTGAATAGCCTCCGAGTATAGGCGAAGCCGTCGTCGGACCGTGCGCCGGCTGCACGGCGCTAGACCGACCGGACCGACACCCGCACCGTCAGGCGGTGCTCGCCGCCGCCGACGATCACGCCGCGCAGCGGCGACACGTCGCCGAAGTCCCGGCCCCAGGCGACGGTCACGTGATCGGTGCCGACCTGCACGTCGTTGGTCGGGTCGAGATCGATCCAGCCGAACGGCGGGCAGAACACGGCGACCCAGGCGTGCGTCGCATCGGCGCCCAGCATCGCCGGGCCGCCCTCGTCGTGGGTCGTGCGCAGGTAGCCGCTGACGTAGCGGGCGGCGAAGCCGCGGGAGCGCAGGCAGGCGAGCATGATGTGCGCGAAATCCTGGCAGACGCCGGCCTTCGCGCGGAAGGCGTCGAGAATCGAGGTGTTGACGTTGGTCGTTCCCGGTGCGTATCGGAGCTCGCGGTGCAATTTGTGCATGAGGTCGAGCGCCGAGTCGAGCAGCGATTGGTCCGGCGCGAAGCAGTCGGCCGAGTAGTCGGCGAACAGGCGTTTGACGCGGACGTGCGGGGATTCCATCCGGAACCGCGACGCTTCCAGGTAGTCGGCCGGCAGTGAATCGCCGCGGTACGCGAAATTCGCCGCGACCCGCTCCCAGGCCAGGCAGTCCGCCGCGGCCGGCATCGCGGGCGCGCCGACATCGACCTCGAGATCGGCGGTGACATGCAGGCGCTGCAGCGGTCCGTCGGTCTCCAGCCAGGTGACCCGGTTGCCGAACGCGTCGGCGCCGTCGCGGCGCACCCGCGGCTGTGGATCGAACGTGAGCGCGTGCGCGGCGCAGGACTGGTTCGGCGTGTCGCGAGGCGTCAGGCGCAACAGCTGATGCGAATGGGCGACGTCGCCGCCATAGTCGTAAATGGTCTCGTGCCGCACCACGTAACGCCGCGCGTGGTTCACGCGGCCACCATGCGCAGGTCGGCGTCGATCAGCGAGAAATGGCGCCGCGATATCCGGTCCGACAACCGGCCGGCGGCCGCCGCCAGGTCGCCGCAGCGGGCCGCGAGCGCCAAACGGCCGCGGTCGGCCCGGACCTGGTCCTCGTCGATCAGCGCGGATCGGCTGCGTTCGATCGCGCCCACCGCCGCGTCCAGCGTGTCGTCCGCGACTCCGCCCAGCGACTCGGCGATGCGGTGCAGGGCGTGGTCGATTCCCCGCCATTGGAACGCGAGCGCATGGGGATTGGTCCGGTCGAACACCAGCAAGTCGACGGTCGCCGCGAACCGGGGTGCGGCGAGATGGCGCGTCCGGTAGGTGATCGTGCTGTCGCCGATGTCGAGCCACCATTCGAGTTCGGACTGGGTCGGCGGCCCCGCGCCCAGCTGCCTGGCCAGCAGGTCGGCGAGGAATTGGAGCCGCTCCAGTCTGCGGCCGAGCATCATCAGGCGCCAGCCGTCGTCCTGGGTCATGTCGTGGGCGAAACCGGCGAGCGCCGCGAGCGACAGCAGCATGCGATCCAGGGTTTCACGCGCATCGGCGCGCTGCGCCTCCGCCTCCTGGAATTCCCGCTGCAGCACGCCGACCGCGCGCCAATTCTCGGCCGACAGCCGGCTGCGCGCCTGCTCGGCGCACCAGCCCAGCCGCTGCAGATCGGCGGCGAGGCTCAAGGGATGGGTCGCGTCGAACAGGTCGGGTCCGCCGCCGTGCCGCGCGCCCAGGCCGAAATGCCGGCACGCCGCGAGGGCCTGCGGCCACAGCGCCGGATTCGCCCGCACGCCGAGGGCCGAGCGCAGCAGGCGCGCCTTCGCATCGCAGCGTTCGCTGTAGCGGCCGAGCCAGTAGAGGTTCTCGGCGAGCCGCGACGGCAGATCGGCGGGATGCATCGGCGCGCGCGCCGGCATCTCCGGCGCCGCTCCGGGCGCGGCGGCTTGATCAGGTCCGGGCTCTGCCGCGGCGAGCACCCATAAATCCTTGCTGGCGCCGCCGCGCTGCATCGACACGACGTCGGCGGTCGCATCCGATGCGAGACGCGCGAGCCCGCCCGGCATGACCCGGTATCCATCCGTGGTCGCCACCGCGTACACGCGGATTCCGAGCGCACGCGAAGCGATGCCGTCCGCCGCCTGCGCGTGCCAGGCCGGCGCCTGCGAGAACACCAGCCGTTCCTGCGCGACGTAGGCGCCGGGGCGCGCCCGCAGCCGGGCGATCAGATCCGCACGCGCCGCGGCGTCGAGGTCGCGCCCGAAAACCGGATCGAAACGCTGATTCGGGTACGCCGGCTTGATCACCAGGCGATCGAGATTCCCGATCACGAAATCCAGCGCGGGCCGCTCGCCGCACCACCAGGTTGCCACCGAAGGCAGGCGCAGCGCCTCGCCGAGCAGGCGCCGGGACACCAGGGGAACGAAGCCCATCCACGCCGCCGATTCGAGCACGCCGCTGCCGAGCGCATTCGCGATCATGACCCGCCCGGCGCGCACCGCGCCGATCAGCCCGGGCACGCCGAGCGCCGAGTCGCTGCGCACTTCGACCGGATCGCAGTAATCGTCGTCGAGGCGCCGCAGGATCGAGTGCACGCGCCGCAGCCCCCCCAGCGTCTTCAGGAACACCGTGTCGCCGCGGACCGTCAAATCGTGACCTTCGACCAGGGGGAAGCCGAGTTGACGCGCGAGATACGCGTGCTCGAAATACGTCTCGTTGAAAGTGCCCGGCGTCAGCACGACCGCGAGCTGCGCCTCGCCGGTGGATTCGCCGCTCTGCAGACCGGCGCGCAGCGCCGCGAGGGAGTCCGACAGCGCGCGAACCCCGAGTTCGCCGAACGTGTCGGGGAACAGCCGGGTGATGATCTGACGGTTCTCCAGCGCATAGCCCATTCCGGATGGCGTCTGGGTGCGGTCCGCGAGCACCCACCAGCGCCCGTCGGCGTCGCGGGCGATATCGACCGCGTGGACGTGCAGCCAGCGGCCGCCGACCGGCCTCACTCCGTGACAGGGCCAGAGGAAATTAGGATGACCGAAAGGCAGATCCGGCGGCACCATGCCGCCTTGGATCACGGTCTGTGCGCCGTACAGATCGGCGAGCAGGCCATCGAACAGGCGCGCGCGCTGCAAGACGCCGATTTCTATCTCGCGCCATTCAGCGGCGGTCAACAGCATCGGCAGTGGATCGAGCGCCCAAGGACGGTCGCGCCCCTGCGGATCCGCATAGACGTTGTAGGTGACGCCGTTTTCGACGATCAAGCGCCGCGCGAGCTCCGCGCCGCGCCGGATCGGCGCCGCGCCGTCCGCGCCGAGCCCGGCGATCAAGCGCCGCCAGTGCGGCCGCACCGCGCCGTCCGCGTCGAGCAGTTCGTCGTAGCGCCGGCGCTCGCTCACCGGCGCAAATCCAGCGTGAACGGGAATTCATCGTCCGGCGCGCCGTCGCCGGGCGTCATCGCGCCCGGCGTGTGGCCGATGCGGAAGAATCGCGCCAGACGCCGGCTCTCCGCCTCGAAGGCGTTCACCGGAAATGCTTCGTGGCTCAACCCGCCGGGATTGGTCACGTGATATTGGCAGCCACCGGCGGAGCGTTCCATCCAGCGATCGTACAGGTCGAACGTCAGCGGTGCGTGGATGCCGATCGCCGGGTGCAGCGCCGAGGCGGGATGCCAGGCGCGAAAGCGCACCGCACCGACGAACTCGCCGACGGTGCCGGTCGGGCGCAGCGGCATCTGCCTGCCGTTGCAGGTGAGCGCGTAGCGGTCGGGCGGCAGGCCGGTGAGCTTGACCTGGAGCCGCTCGACCGAGGAGTCGACGTAACGCACCGTTCCGCCGGGGGCGCCCTGTTCGCCGAGAACGTGCCAGGGTTCGAGCGCCTGGCGCAGTTCGAACTCGACGCCGCGGGTCGCGAAGTCCCCCTGTTTGGGAAACCGGAATTCGAAATGCGGTTCGAACCATTCCCGGCGCAATTCGAATCCGGCGGCCGCCGTTTCGTCGATCACATCGCGCAGGTCGCGGTCGATGAAATACGGCAGCATGAAGCGGTCGTGCAGCTCACTGCCCCAGCGCGCGAGCTTCGCCGGCGCATACGGTGTGCTCCAGAACCTCGCGACCAGCGTGCGCAGCAGCAGCTGCTGGGTGAGGCTCATGCGGGCGTGCGGCGGCATCTCGAACGCCCGCAGCTCGAGGAGGCCGAGGCGGCCGGTCGCGCCGTCCGGCGAATACAGTTTGTCGATGCAGAATTCCGCGCGATGGGTGTTGCCGGTGACGTCGATCAACAGATTGCGCAGCAGTCGATCGACCAGCCACGGCGGCGCGTCGGTCCGTGGCGCGGGGAACTGGCGGAACGCGATCTCCAGTTCGTGCAGCGAGTCGTTGCGCGCCTCGTCGACGCGCGGCGCCTGCGAGGTCGGACCGATGAACAACCCCGAAAAAAGATAGGAAAGCGACGGATGGTTGTGCCAATACGCGATGAGGCTGCGCAGCAGATCCGGCCTGCGCAGGAACGGGGAGTCGGCCGGGGTCGCTCCGCCGAGCACGATGTGATTGCCGCCGCCGGTGCCGGTGTGGCGTCCGTCGAGCATGAATTTTTCGCTTCGGAGCCGCGACTCGTGCGCCGCCTCGTACAGGAAATTCGTGCGTTCGGCGAGCTCGCTCCAATTCGCCGAGGGCTGTACGTTCACCTCGATCACGCCCGGATCCGGCGTCACGCGGAAATTCACCAGCCGGGGATCCGCCGGGGGTTCGTAGCCCTCGATGATCACCCGCCGGCCGAGCGCCCCGGCCGCCGCCTCGACGGCGCCCAGCAGCAGGACGTAATCCTCGAGCGCGCGCAGAGGCGGCATGAACACGTACAGCGAGCCGTTGCGGGGTTCCGCGCACATCGCCGTGCGCGTCGGTGCCGCCGCCGGCTCCTCGGGCGGCGGGACGGGCGCGGCGGCATCGTCGTTGCGCAACTGGCGCCGGATGTCGGCATGGCTCGCGAGCGGCGGAAAGACGCCGAACGGATCGGGCGGATGGATGATGTCCTGGTCGTCGCGCGCCGCCCAGGGTTGGGAGTCGCGCGGCAGGCGGTAGCCGATCGGTGAGTCGCCGGGTATCAGATAACAGCGGTCCGCGCGCAGGAACCAGGAGCCGCTGTGCCAGCGTCCGCCTTCCGGCGCGCGCGCGATCGGCAGCACGTGGCCGACGGGGTGGTCGAGTCCCCGTGAGAAGACCTTCGCCAGGCGCGCGCGCTCGCCCGGGTCGTCGAGTTTCGAATCGAAGGGGTCGACGTTCACCGGCAGCCGGCGCTCGCGCCACAGGTGATAGAACACGTCCTCGAACGCCGGGAACACCCGCGCCGGATCCAGGCCGAGCGTCGTCGCGACCCGCGCGAGCAGCCGCCGCGCGTCTTCATCGGTCGCGCCGTCCGGGCGGCTTTCATCCGCGATCAGGGCCGCGTCGCGCCACAAGGCCTCGCCGTCCTTGCGCCAGAAACAATTGAGCGACCAGCGCGGCAATTGCTCGCCGGGATACCACTTGCCCTGGCCGAAGTGCGCGAGTCCCGACGGCGCGTAACGGCGTTTGAGGCGGTGGAACAATTCGACGGCGAGCCCGCGCTTCGTCGGGCCGACCGCCGCCGTGTTCCACTCGTCGCCATCGGGGTGGTCGAGCGCGACGAAGGTCGGTTCGCCGCCCATCGTCAGGCGTACGTCGAGACCGGTGAGCGCCGCGTCGACCGCGTGGGCCGCGCGCTCGATTTCCGACCATTGGACGTCCGTATAAGGCTTCGTGACACGCGGCGCTTCCCAGATGCGCCGGACGCTCATGTGGTGCTCGAATTCGGTCTCGCATTCATCGACCGCGCCCGTCACCGGCGCCGCCGCGGCGGCCTCCGGCGTGCCCGCGAGCGGTATGTGTCCCTCGCCGGCAAGCAGGCCCGACGTCGGGTCGAGGCCGATCCAGCCCGCACCGGGCAGGTACACTTCGCACCAGGCATGCAGGTCGGTGAAGTCGGCCTCGGGTCCGGTCGGACCGTCGAGCGGCTTCACGTCCGGCACCAATTGAATCAGGTACCCCGACACGAATCGCGCGGCGAAGCCCAGATGACGGAACAACTGGACCAGCAAGGCCGCCGAATCGCGGCACGATCCGGTGCGCAGCGCGAGAGTCTGTTCGGGCAGCTGTACGCCGGGCTCGAGCCGTATCACATAGCGGATGTCGGCCGCGAGACGCCGATTGACCTCGACGATGAAATCGATGGTGCGGCGGGGTTCGCGCGAGATGCCGTGTAGGTAGGCGGCGACGAGCGGGGTTGCCGGTGCCTTCACCAGGTAGGGCACGAGTTCGCGCCGCTCGTTCGAGTCATATTTGAATGGATATCGTTCCGCGGCGGGCGCGAGAAAGAAATCGAACGGGTTGTAAACCGCCATCTCGACGACCAGGTCCACCTCGATCGAGA
>JBBISV010000061.1:0-16266 GCA_037441085.1 Gammaproteobacteria bacterium
CCACGGGTCGCTGATTGCCGATGTTGTAGACCCTATACGGTGCGGCGCTCCGGCCCGGGTCGGGCTCCGACGGATTCCATGCAGGATCGGCGCCCGCCACGCGATCGAGCGCGGCGACCACGCCGCGAACGATGTCGTCGACATAGGTGAAATCGCGCGAATGATGGCCCGAATTGAACACGGGAATCGCGCGATCGGCGAGGATCGCCCGAGTGAAGGAGAACAAGGCCATGTCCGGCCGTCCCCAGGGTCCGTACACCGTGAAAAAGCGCAGTCCCGTCGTCGGCAGCGCGTACAACGCCGAGTAGCAATGCGCCATCAGTTCGTTCGCCTTCTTGGTCGCCGCGTACAGCGACAGCGGATGATCGGCGCCGTGGGCTTCGCTGAACGGCATTTTCGCATTGGCGCCGTATACCGAACTCGTCGAGGCATAGACGAGATGTTCGACCCGCGAGTGCCGGCACCCTTCGAGCACGTGCAGGAAACCGCTCACGTTGGAGGCGACATAGTCGTGCGGGTGGTTGATCGAGTGGCGCACGCCGGCTTGCGCTGCGAGGTGCACGACGCGCGCGAACCCCTCGGCCGCGAACAGGGCGTCGATCGTCGCGCGATCCGCGACGTCCGCCCGCAGAAAGCGAAAACCGCGGTGGCGTGCGAGCCGCGCCAGCCGCGCCTCCTTCAACGAGAGGTCGTAATAGCCGTTCAGGTTGTCGATGCCCACCACCTCATCGCCGCGGGCGAGCAGGGATTCGGCCGTGTGGTAGCCGATGAAGCCGGCCGCGCCGGTGACCAGTACCTTCATGAGACCGCCGATTTCCCGGCATTTCCGACGGCGCGCAGGCCCGGGTGGACCGCCAATGCAGCCTCGAAGTCCGACGGCGCAAGCGCCGTGCTCCACAAGTGGCCCTGCCCGAGGCGGCAGCCGCCGTCGGCCAGGAACCGCGCCTGCGCCGCGGCCTCGACGCCTTCGGCAACGACCTCGATGTCGAGATGGTGCGCGAGGCTCAACACCGCGCGCACGATCGCCACGTCATGGTCGTTGGTGGGCAATCCCTTCACGAACGATCCGTCTATCTTCAGTCGATGCAGCGGCAGTTGCTTCAGGTAATTGAGGCTCGAAAAGCCGGTGCCGAAGTCGTCGAGCGCGAGCCGAATGCCGGAGTCGGCGAGCTCGCGCATCGACTGGCCGACGAGTTCGGGACTGCGCATCAGCACGGACTCGGTGATCTCGAGACACAAGGTGCCGCGGGGCGCGCCGTGCCGCGCGAGTTCGCCGACGGTGCGTGCGACGAATCCCGTGTTCTGGAATTGCAGCGCCGACACATTGACGGCGATCGGCACGATATTCCGGCCTTCCTGCCGCCAGGCGCGCTGCTGCCGGCAGACCTCCGTGATCACCCAGTCGCCGATCGGCACGATGAGTCCGCAGTCCTCGGCGACGCCGATGAACTCGTTCGGATTGATCAGGCCGCGATCCGGATCCAGCCAGCGGATCAAGGCCTCGGCGCCCACCACCCGCCCGGAGGCGATATCGACCTGCGGCTGGTAGTGCAGTCGAAAGCCCTGGCGCTCGAGCGCGCGGCGCAGGCCCGCCTCGATTCTCGTGCGCTCCTTGGCGGCGTGCATCATCGACGGCGCGAACAGCTGCAGGTGATTCCGGCCGCACTGCTTGGCGTGATAGAGAGCCAGATCCGCGTGCTTCAGGAGATCGGCGGCGCAGGTGCCGTGACGCGGGTACAGACTGACGCCAACGCTCCCCGTCGTGCCGAACTGCACGCCGTCGACGATCAAATCGGCGGCGATGCTCGCGCGGATCGCCTCGGCGGTGGCGGCGACGCGCTGCTCGTCGGCCTTGGCGACCAAAATCACGAACTCGTCGCCGCCGTAGCGGGCCACGGTGCAGTCCGCGGGCACCGCGGCCTGCAGGCGGGTTGCCACCTGGCACAGCACCCGGTCGCCGACGTGGTGTCCGAAGGAGTCGTTGATCTGTTTGAACCGGTCGAGGTCCAGGTAAAGAACGCCGAATGAGCCGCCGCCCTCCGCCGAGTCCTCGATCATCGAGCCCAGGCGTTCCTGCAGCAACGCCCGGTTGGGCAGCCCGGTGACGGTGTCGTAGTGCGCGAGATAGCTGACCCGCGCCTGGGCATGCTTGTGTCCGGTAATGTCCGCCGCGATGCTGATGTAGCGCTCGATCGCACCGTCGGTGTCGCGCACCGCCGTGATGGACAGCCATTGGTCGAACAGCTCGCCGGATTTGCGGCGGCTCGACAGGCAACCCTGCCAATAGCCGGCCGTGTCCACTTCCGACCAGATGCCGGCATAGAAAGCCGCGTCGTAATTGCCGGAACGCAGGGAGTCGGCCGATCGACCGAGGATCTCCTCGGCGCTGAATCCGGTCATCGTCGTGAACGCGGGATTGACGAAAATCACGCAGCGAACCGGATCGGTGACCATGATCGACTCACGGCAGCGTTCGAACACCTCCGTGGCGATGCGCAGGCTGCCTTCCATGTGCCGCTGCAACGTGACATCCACGCAGATTCCATACATGGCGCGGTCGCTCGCCGGCACGGTGACCGTCTGCAGGATCCTGTGCGCGCCCGTCGCGTCGGTGACACTATGTTCAGGCAAAGTGAATGGCGCTGCCGTCGCATCCGGCTGCGGCAAGGCCCGGTAGCGGCCGGTGTCGCCGAGCACCGGCGACAGCTCGGCTTCGTGGCGGCCGATCAGATCCTCGACGGTGGTGCCGAAGGCGTGCGCCGTGGCGCGATTGGCGTAGATGAAGCGCCCCGACTCGTCCTTGCCATAGACGAGATTCGGCATCCGATCGATGAGTTCGCGCAGAACCTGCTCGCCGAGCGCCGGTGCGGGCCCGGCCGCGGCGTCATCGTCCTCGGTCATCCACAGAACGCAGGCGCCGTCCGGATCCAACTCCTCGCGCAGCGACGTCGCGCGCAGCGTGCGCGCGACGCGGCCCGGCCGGCTCAACCTGACCGAGTTGCCCGCGGCCGCGCCGAGCGCCTGGATCCTCCGGCCCTCGGCCTCGGCCACCGACGGGGCGAACAGTTGCGCACCCGCGTCATTGGCCAGCAGCACCGTGCCCTGGAGATCCGCGACGATCACGCCCCTCGGCAAGTGATCGACGATCAAGCGCAAACGTCGATAGGCACGATGCAAGGTTTGCAGGGACGAGACTTGGTCCGCGCGCGCCACGAGCTATGTTCCGTCGCGGGGTGATCGGTCGTGTCGGCGTGCGGCGAGAATCTGCATGGATGAGCGTCCGCTTCGTTCTTTCTACGAACATAGGACGGGTTCTCCCGGTGAAATCAATCGTCGGAAATGGGTTACGATTCCCGCAACCCACCCCTGCGCATTTCCGTCGATTTCTTGTCACACAATCGACACAGATGTGCGCGGATTGTGCTAAAAATGCCAACGAACTCCGGCGACCGGCGTCAGCGTCAGCCAATGGGAGCGACTGTCCACGAGTCGATAGGTGCCGTCCGGGGCTTTGAGCACCGCATAGCTCTGGCAACAGGCGATGTGCGCATCGGTGAGATCGTAGACATTGAGGAAGGCCTGGAAAATGCCGATTCCGAGCCGGTGTTGCCAGGCGAGGCGCAGGTCGAACGAAAAATAATTTCCCAGTCGCGCGCTGTTCAGCGGGGCGAGCGCGAGGGTTACATTGCCGGGATTGATCCAGGTGGTTGCGGACGCGATCAGCGGCGTGTCGGGCCAGCCGCTATGCCAGGACAGTGCGCCGGCCAGCGTCCACGGACCGTCATGCCACAGTCCGTCGAGCTTGACCGCGTGCGGTTGGTCCCAGGCGCGCGGCGTCCATTGTCCGCCGAAGTCGTCCTCGGTCCGGGACCAGACATAAGACACCGAACCGCTGAGCGCGCGCGTCCGGTCGCTGGTCAGGCTGAGTTCCGCGCCAACCATGCGCGAGCGCAGCGACGTGACGTGCAACCGGTCGAGGGCGAGTTCCGGCAGGAGCGCGAAGGGCGAGAAAACATAGGCCGATCCCGAATAGGGCGTGCCCTCGATCTTGTCGTACGCCTCGGCGCGGAAAACGGAATGATTCGCAAACGTATGCTCGGCGCTCGCCGTCGTCTGGGTGACCCGCCGCACCGAGCGCGGCCTGACCAGGCCCGAGTGAACATGTGGGTCGAACAGGTCGCTCTGCGATTCCTGGCCCCAACCGAGACGCAAGGTGGTCGCCGCGGAGAGATCCTCGCGCAGATTCGCGCGAATGTTCCACTGGCGATCGGCGCTCGCATAGCGAAATTTACGAATATCACGGCGCACACCGACATCGATTATGGTTTCCCGGGTCAGTTGGCGGCGCAGCGCGCCGTAGAGCGCATAGGTCATCGCGCGTGCCGCGACCGCCTCGCTGGAAACGAGGAGAGCCGGGCGCAAATCCGGCGAGAAGGGCGCGGAGACTTGGGCCGACCCGGTGAAATAGTCCGTCAGATCGACGGCGGTCGCTTCGACGCCCGTGTGCCAGGACCAACGCCGCGTCGGTGCGCCCTGGAGTTCCTCGCGCAAGGTGTAGACCGAGTGCCAGCTGCGCTCCGCGAGCGAACCCACTTCAATATAGGGTTGGTCGACCGCGCCATTGACATTTTCATGCGAGTCCTCGCCGGAGAGCAGGGTCTCGCTCGCCAGCGTCGGCGAGAAACGGTGGTGCAGACGCAGCCAGGCGTAGGTCTCGCCGCCATTGACGGATTTGCTCTGCGCGTTCTCGCTGGAAAAATACTTGCGCCGGTCGTCGATCGCGAGCGTGCCCGCCGCGAGTGAGGTGCGCGCGCCGAGCGTCCAGGTCGCGTGCACGATGAGGTCGTTCAGGGTGGGCGCCCCGATGCTGGTGTCGATCCACGCGACCGGCGAGAACTCGTTCTGCATGCGCAGATCCGCGAACACCGTGCCGCGCCCACCCCCGAACACCGTGCCGCCCATCGCGCTCAGGCCCTGTTCGGACGCCTGCAGGTCGACGGTCGCTCGCGAGATGCGCCGCGGCTCAATATCGACGACCCCGCCGACCTGGTCGCCGAATTCGATCGGTGCAATGCCGGTCCAGGAGGTGACCGATTCGACCGCCGTGGGATCGACCGGGCTGAACAGACTCTGCAGCTCCTTGAGATGGTAGGGCTGATTGAGGGTCACGCCGTCGTAACGGAACAGGATCTCGTCATCGCGGCTGCCGCGCACGTGCGTGCGGGCCGTATAGCCGGCGGCGGTGGTTCCCGGGATGAGTTGCAGCGCGCGTACCGCGTCGTTATGGGTTTCCGGCGAACTCTCCAAGACTTCGCGGGTGACGCGGATGTTTCCCGCGAGGCTAGACTGATAGCGGCTCGCTTGGACGACGATGCGGTCGAGCGTGGCGTATTCGGGGGCCGCCCGCGCCGGTGCGGCGGGCGCCGGCGCCGCCACGATCACGTAGCCGCCGCCCACGAGCGGTTCGGCCCGCAAGCCGAGCGGCCCGAGCAGGGAGTGCAGGCGCTCCGCGGCCGTCGCACCCCGGGCCGGACTTCGGGCCCGCAGACTTGGGGGGACGACTTGCGAACTGAAGATGAGCCTCATGCCGCTGCGTGCGATCGCGGCCAGCGCATCGCGCAGCAGGGGCGGCTTTGGGGAGCGCTCGCCTGCATGCGCCGGGGGGATGCACGTCAGGAAAAAAGCGGCGAGCAAAGCAGCGAGCAGCGCGGCGACATGCCGCGGCGCGGGCGCGATGCACGCTCTAGGTCGCGCCCCCCGTCGCGCGAATTTCGATGCGAAGCTCACCCGGCGTATTCATATCATATTCGAAGCGCGTCGTCGCCATCACTGCGGCGAGCGCCTGCGCCGGCGACAAGCCGATGACGTTACCGGAGAGAATCGTGCGATCGAGTTCCGCCCGGATCCCCGGATCCGGCAAAACGAGGGTCAAGCCCGTTTCGCGGGCGTACCAGGAGAGAAACGCCGACAGCGGCCGGCCGTCGATTGGAAAGCTCGGGGAAAATTCGCTCACCCAGGCCCAGTCGGTACCATAGGGTGTCACGTCGAGGCGGTTGACGCCGCCGTCGCTCGATACGCGCAGTCCTTGACCGCGCGCGATCGTGAAGGCCCGTCCGTCCGCCCGGCTGACCAAGACCTTGCCGTCGCGCACGCTCACGGACATCGCCGCCGGGCCCACTCGAACTTGAAACTGAGTGCCCAGATGCGTCACGAGGCCGAACGCGGTGTCGATCACCAACGCCCGGGCCGGCGCACTCGGCGAACCGCTGTCGGCGTAGATCCGGCCGCGCACGAGCCTGACGTGGCCGGCGCGCTCGAGGTCGATCAGGGATCCGGGACCCACACGCATGGCCACCCTGGCGACGGTCAGCAGTACATAACCGGAGGGTCCGGTTTCGATGGAACTGCCGGCATCCAAGCGGCTGCCGGCGACGACCCAGTCACGGCCCGCGACCGGTGCGATGTGCACCGAGCCGCGCGCCGCGACGAAGGTGCCCACCGCGACGGGGTCGGCGGTCGCGCCGGGGCGCAGCGCGTGCCAAGACACGCCGACCGCGACCGCGGCGAGCGCGGCGGCGATGCGCAACAAAATCGTGGTGCGACGAGCACGGCGCGACACTTGTCCGGTCCACTCTCGTTCCACCGCGGCGCGCACGGCCGCTTGGATCTCGGGAGCGGGCGCCGGACGGCGGCCGGCACGGCGGATCACCTGTGCGAGATCGTCCGTCGGCGCCTCATCCTTGCGCCGTTCCATTTCCATATCCTTCACGTGAATCCTCCAAGACTAGGCAGCAGGGTTTCTCCAACATCGCGAAACGCGACCCGGGCGCGCGCCAGCAGCGATTGAACCGCGATCGCGGTGACGCCCATGGTTTCGGCGATCGCCTCGACCGACAAATCCTCGAGATATTTCATTTCCAGCACGCGCGCGTATTGATTCGGCAGGTAATCGAGCGCGGTGTGCACGAGCGCCGACAGGTCTTCGCGCTGGCGCACCGCTTCCGGCTCGGCCTCGCCGCAGGCGGGGATCGATTCGAGGGTCGCCCGTGACTCCGGGTCATCTTCCAAGTCGACCAGCCGGCGCATATAGGTCTCCCGGCGCACGCTTTTCGCGACATGATCGGCGAGTTCGCGCCGCGTGATCTGGCACAACCACGTGAACAGACCGGCCTCGCCGCGGTAGGTGTCGAGTTTGCGCACTGCGCGGATCAGCGCCGATTGGACGATGTCGCGCGCGCTTTCCTCGTCGCCGTTCACCCGGCGCACGATGAAGCGGAACAAACGCGGAAAATAGTCGTCGAAGAAATTGCGAAATGCGGCCGCGTCCCCCGCGATCAGCGTACGCACGAGTTGTCGATCCTCCTCATGCATGTGGCGACGAACTCCCGTGGTCTCTCATGGTCTATTGGAGGGGACGCGCGACCGCAATCAATCGGGAATACGACGCAATTCTGGGCGTAAATTCGCGCAATCCTTGGAGTTTCGTGGATTCGACCACAATTGAGTTCGAAACCCCCACTGGTCGCAATTCTGCCACGACGCCTGGGACTGGTTGCGGACCGGCCATCGCCCCCGAGCCTTGGTATCCTAGGCCGGGATCGGGTACGCGAGGGCGAATAACGACATGGCGAGGGTGAAAGGTTCGGACCTGTTGGTGGCGGCGCTGGAGAATGAGGGCGTCACCCGGATTTACGGAATTCCGGGCGAGGAGAATCTGGACGTCGTCGAGGCGATCCGCCGCTCGTCGATCGAATTGGTGTTGACGCGCCACGAGCAGGCGGCGGCGTTCATGGCGGCGACCTACGGGCGGCTCACCGGCAAGCCCGGCGTGTGCATCACGACGCTCGGCCCCGGCGCGCTCAATCTCACGACCGGCGCGGCCTACGCGCTGCTCGGCGCGATGCCGATGATCATGCTCACCGGGCAGAAGGGCATCCTGTCGTCGCGGCAGGCGCGCTTCCAAGTGGTCGACATCATCGCGACGATGAAACCCTTGACCAAGCTGGCGCGCCAGATCGTGTCGCCGCGGATGATCCCGACGCTGGTGCGCGAGGCGTTCCGGGTCGCCGCGGAGGAGCGGCCCGGCCCGGTGCATCTGGAACTTCCAGAGGACATCGCCGCCGAAGAATGCGAAGCGGTCGCGCTGATCGCGCCCCACCCGGTGGAACTGCCGGTGGCCTGCACGGAGGCGCTCGAGCGCGCCGCCCGGTTGATCATCGATGCCCGGCGGCCGCTCGTGATGCTGGGCGCCGCCGCGTCGCGGCCGCGGTCGACCGAAGACCTCGCGAATTTCGTCGTGCGCACCGGCATTCCCTATTTCACGACCCAGATGGGCAAGGGTACGGTGCCGGGGGGCACCGAGTTGTATCTCGGCACCGCGGCCTTGTCGGAGCGCGACCATGTGCACGAGGCCATCGACCGCGCGGACCTGATCATCACGATCGGGCACGACACGATCGAGAAGCCGCCGTTCATCATGGGACCCGCGGGTCCGCGGGTGGTGCACGTCGGCTATCAGCCGGCGAACGTCGAACAGGTGTATTTCCCGCAGACCGAGGTGATCGGCGACATGGGCCCGTCGCTGCGGCTCCTCGCCGACCGTGTCGCCGGCCGCATTCCGAATGCCGGCGCCCTGCTCGCGCTGCGCGAGGGCATTCTCGGCCGCATCGCCGCGCGCTGCACCGAGAATCGGTTCACGCCGCAGCGCCTGGTGCACGACATCCGCCAGGTCATGCCGCCCGACGGGATCGTCGCGCTCGACAACGGCATGTACAAGATCTGGTTCGCGCGCAATTACCGCACGCGCGTCGCCAACACGCTCCTGCTCGACAATGCGCTCGCGACGATGGGGGCGGGTCTGCCTTCGGCGATGGCGGCCGCGATGCTGTATCCGGAGCGCCGGGTGATGGCGGTGTGCGGGGACGGCGGCTTCATGATGAACAGCCAGGAAATGGAGACCGCCGTCCGCTTGAAGCTGAATCTGGTGGTCGTCGTCGTCGAGGACGGCGCCTACGGCATGATCCGCTGGAAACAGGCCGTCGACCGCTTCGCCGATTTCGGAATGACTTTCGGCAACCCGGATTTCGTGCGGTACGCGGAGGCTTACGGCGCGCGCGGGGTGCGGGTCGGCGCGATCGAGGAGTTCATCCCGACGCTGGAGCGGGCGTTCGGCCAGGGTGGCGTGCACCTGGTCGTCGTGCCGATCGATTATTCGGAAAACATGCGCGTGCTGGTCGACGAGATTCAAGAGCGCGCCGCAGGGCCGGGCGCCTAAAGCGCGGAGACCCCGCGCAGTTCGGTCAGGCTGAGCTCACGGGTGAGCGCGATGAATTCGCGAACATGCGCCGCGTCGGCGCCGGCGCGGCTGGTGGCGGCATAGAGATCGCAGTGCAGTCCGCCCCGGCCGATCGGCCGGGAAACGACGTAGCCGCGCTCGATGTAATGGCCCACCGTCCACGACGGCAGGGCGGCGATGCCGCGGCCGCTCGCGACCAGTTGCAGGATCGCGACGGTGAGCTCGGCGGTCCGCCGCCGCGGATTTACGCCGGCCGGCGACAGACAGTGCAGCATGACGTCCAGCATTTCGTCGGGGACGGGGTAGGTGATCAGCGTCTGGTCGGCGAAATCCGCCGCTTCCAGCCAGGCCTTCGCGGCGAGCGCGTGTTTCGGGCTCATCAAGGCGACGCTTTCGTAGCGGAACAGCGGGCTCGAGGCGATTTGCGGCCGCTCCGGCGGCAGGCCATGGATCACGGCAATTTCGGCCTCGCCGCGCTCGACCAGGGGCAGGGGGTCGGCGAGGAAGCCGGAAATGATGTCGAGCTCGACGTCCGGCCATAAGCCGCGATAGGCATCCATCGCCGGCATCAACCAATCGAAACAATTGTGGCACTGCACCGCGACCCGCAGCGACCCGCCGCCCCCTTCGCAGAGGCGCGCGACGTCGCGGCCTGCGGCCGCGACCAGCGGCAAGACGGTGCGCGCGAGTTCAAGCAGCCGCCTGCCGGCCGCCGTGAAGCGCAACGGTCGTGCATGCTTTTCGATCAGCGCGGTGCGGTACTCGGCCTCCAGCGCCTTCAATTGATGTGACAGCGCGGACTGGGTCAGATACAGGCGCGCGGCGGCCTTGGAGAAACTGCCGCAATCGGCCAGGGCGACCAGGGTTTCGAGATGGCGCAGTTCGAGTGCATTCCGCGTCATATGAATCCTCTTCACGTAAACCATGAAAACATAGAGTTTGAATCATACGGCCGGATCTTGCATCTTGAACGCGCCATGTCACGTTCCCCGTCGCTGTCGTTCGAGTTCTTTCCGCCCGCCGATGCGGCGGCGGCCGCCCAGTTGGCGGCGGCGGTCGCTGATCTTTCGCTCCTGGGGCCCGATTTCGTGTCGGTGACTCATGGCGCTGCAGGATCGGCGCGGGAACGCACCTACGATTGCGTGCAGCAACTGCGCCGCAGCGGCGGTTGCGCTGTGGTGCCGCACCTGACGTGCATCGGCTCGACGCGCGCCGAGGTTCGCGCGCTGGCCGAACGGTATTGGCGCGACGGATGCCGCCGCTTGGTCGCGCTGCGCGGCGACCTGCCCGGCGTCGGCGCCGGGTCCGGCAGCGACCATGCGCCCGCGGGCGAGTACCGTCACGCGTCGGAACTGATCGCCGACCTCGCGGCGATGCATGCGTTCGACCTGTTGGTCGCCGCCTATCCGGAAGGCCATCCGGATACCGGCACCGTGGCCGCCGACGTGGCGAACCTCAAACGCAAGGTCGATGCCGGTGCGGGCGCGGCGATCACGCAATTCTTTTTCGACACCGACGCGTTCCTGCGCTACCGCGACCGGTGCCGAGCGGCCGGCATCACGGTGCCGATCATCCCCGGGATCCTGCCGATCCGGCGGTTCGCGCAGGTGACTCGTTTCGCGGCGCGCTGCGGCACCTCGATACCGGAGCGGCTGCGCCGGCGCTTCGAGGGCGACGGCGGCGACGCTGGCGACGGGACTGGGAGCGTCGAAGCGGCCGCGGACGCCGGGGCCGGCGGCTCGATCGCCATCGCGGTGGAGATCGCGTGCGAACAGGTGCGGCGGCTGCGCAGACACGGCGTCGATGACTTTCATTTCTACACGCTGAACCATGCCGAGTTGACCCGCGCCGTGTGCGCGGCGGCGGACCTGGTCCCTGCCGGCGGCGATCAGCGCCTGTGCCGGTTCGGGTAGGCGTCGATCTCCCGCAGCATTCCGGGTCCGCCGAGCGCCTGCATCTGGCCAATGATCCACTCACGGCGCCGCTCGATGTAACGCGACGGCGCCGCGACGCGATAGAGTTCCGGATTCGGCAGCACCGCCGCGAGCAGCGCCGCCTGGCTGCGGGTCAGCGCGGCCGCGGGTTCATGAAAGAATCGCCGCGCCGCCGCCTCCGCGCCGTAGGTCCCCTGGCCGAACTCGGCGATGTTCACGTAGATCTCGAGTATGCGCCGCTTCGGCAGGCTCGCCTCCAGCCAGACCGTGAAATACGCCTCCAGCGCCTTGCGGAAATAGCTGCGGCCGCCCCATAGGAACAGGTTCTTGGCCACCTGTTGCGAGATCGTGCTGCCGCCGCGGATGCGATGGCTGTGGCGGTTCATCTCGTAGGCGCTTTCGATCGCTTCGACGTCGAAGCCCCAATGAACCGGGAACTTTTGATCCTCGGAGGCGACCACCGCGAGGGCGAGGTTCGGGGAGATCCGCCGCAGTTCCACCCACTGGTGCCGGAACACGTATTCGGGGTCGCGGCGGTACCAGGCCCGCAGCCGCGATTCGATCATGAACGCATCGACCGGCGGGTTGAGCCAGCGCAGCGGCACCACCAGGCAGGCGGACAGGAGCAACCACGCGACGAGGGCCCAAGAGAGCCCACGCAGTCCGCGATGCGACCGTTTGGCGGTGCGCGCCACGTCATCGCCCCCGGGCGAGCATGGCGGCCGCGGCGGCGCTCAGTCTTCCACCTTGCGCACGCTCGTCATGACCACCGGCTGCAGCGGGACGTCGTCGAAGCCGCGGCTGCGGCCCGTCTCGACGGCCGCGATCGCGTCGATCACGTCCATGCCGTCCTTGACGCGCGCGAACACGGCGTAGCCGAAATTGCCGCGCTGGTGGTCGAGGAAGTCGTTGTCCTTGAGGTTCACGAAGAACTGGGACGTCGCGCTGTTGATGTCGTTGGTCCGCGCCATCGACAACGTGCCGCGCAGATTCTTCAGGCCGTTGTCCGCCTCGTTTTTCAGCGGCGCGCGCGTGCGCTTCTGCGTCATGTCTTCGGTGAAGCCGCCGCCCTGGATCACGAACCCCGGCACGATGCGATGAAATATCGTGCCGTCGAAGTAACCTTCCTCGACATAGCGGAGAAAGTTCGCCGCGCTCAAGGGCGCCGCCTCCGGGTCCAGTTCGACCGTGAAGACTCCCATCGTCGTTTCGAATCGGATCATGTCCTCGTCCTCAGTCACTTTGAAAATAGAAAGCCCAATGCGACGCGCGGCAGGCCGGCCTGGTCCCGCAGCGACTCGATGGCGTGAAAGCCGTGCGCCGTCATCAGCGCGGCGACATCCGGGGCCTGCGCCGCCCCGTGCTCGAGCGCGAGCACGCCGCCGTCGGCCAGATGGCCGGGCGCGCCGGCGACGATGCGCTCGAACGCCTCGAGTCCGCTCGGTCCGGGCGTCAGCGCGAGCGCCGGCTCCCGGCATAGCAACGCCATCGCCGGATCGCCGGCGGCGACATACGGCGGATTGGACACGATGACGTCGAAGCGCGCGCCGGCGACGGCCTCGAACCAGGAGCCCAGCCGCCACTCGACCCGCGAGAGGCCGAGCGCGAGCCCATTTGCGCGCGCGACGCCGAGCGCATCCGCAGAGACGTCGGTGCCGGTCACGCGCGCCCGCGGTCGTTCGCGCGCCAACGCGAGCGCGAGCGCGCCGCTGCCGGTGCCGAGATCGAGCACGGTGCAGTCCCGGTCCGGCGGCAGGTGCGAAAGCGCCGCCTCCACGAGCGTCTCGGTTTCCGGACGCGGCACGAGCACCGCGGGCGTCACCGCGAGGGGCAGCGACCAGAATTCGCGCGTTCCGGTCAGGTAGGCGACCGGCATACCCTCGGCGCGGCTCGCGATCAGCCCCTCGAAGCGGCCCGCGGCGGCGGCGTCGATCGGATCGGTCCCGCGGGCGATCAATGCGGCGCGGCCGCAGCCGAGTACGGCGCCGAGCAACAGCTCCGCGTCCAGGCGCGGCGATTCGCTGTGCGCGCCGAGTGCGGCTGCGCCGGAGCGCAGCAGGCCGGTGATCGAGGGCGACGGCGTCATTCGACCTGCTGCGCGAGCTCTTCGGCCTGATGCTCTTGATTGAGCGCCTGCACGAGTTCGTCCAAATTTCCGTTCATCACGTCGTCGAGCTTGTAGAGCGTCAGATTGATGCGGTGGTCCGTGACCCGGCCCTGGGGGAAGTTGTAGGTGCGGATGCGCTCCGAGCGGTCGCCGGAGCCGACCTGGAGCTTGCGCTCCTGCGCCTGCTGCGAGGACTGTTTCTCGCGCTCCGCGGCGAGCAGCCGTGACTTCAGCAGCGACATGGCGCGCGAGCGGTTCTTGTGCTGTGAGCGCTCGTCCTGGCATTCGACGACGATGCCGGTGGGCAGGTGCGTGATGCGGATCGCCGAATCGGTCTTGTTGACATGCTGGCCGCCGGCGCCCGAGGAGCGATAGGTGTCGATGCGCAGGTCCGCCGGGTTGATGTCGATGCTCGCGATCTCGTCGAGTTCGGGCAGGATCGCGACGGTGCAGGCCGAGGTGTGGATGCGGCCCTGCGCCTCGGTCGCCGGGACCCGCTGCACCCGGTGGGTGCCGGACTCGAATTTCAGCACCGAAAAAGCGCCGCGGCCGATCACGCGGCTGATGATTTCCTTGTAGCCGCCGTGCTCGCCCGGGCTCTCGCTCAGCACCTCGACCGACCAGCCCTTCGATTCCGCATAGCGCGCGTACATGCGGAACAGGTCGCCCGCGAAAATCGCGGCCTCGTCGCCGCCCGTGCCGGCGCGGACCTCGAGGAAGATGTTGCTGTCGTCGTAGGGGTCCTTCGGCACCAACAGCAGCTGCAATTCGCGTTCGTCGGCGGCGCTCGCCCGGGTCAATTCCGCCAGCTCGTCGGCGAGGTCCAGTTCCACCGCGATCGCCATGTCGGCTTCCAGCGCCGTGAACCGCCGGTACCGATCGATCAGCGGCGACAGGCGCGAGTACTCCATCGACAGATCCCGGAATTGATTCTGCCGCGCAATAACGCCCGGATCCGACAGCAGCCGGCCGATTTCCTCGAAGCGTTCGTCGAGTTTTTCGAGCTTGCGGCGTATGGAGTCTTTCATGGCCGCGGATTATAGCGGCCCGCGCCCTCAATTCCGTGGGCGTTCGTCGAGCAGGTAGCGCGTCAGGGCCTCGCCCACCGCCGAGTCGGCCGCCTCCGCCGCCTGACGCAAGGCCTGGGTCGGCGCGTGCAGCAGGCGGTTGGTGAGCGTATTGGCCAAAAAGTCGATCACTTCGTCGGTCGACCGACCGGCATCGAGCATGCGGCGCGCCTGCTCGACGGACTGGGCGCGGATGCCTTCGGCGCGCAGCCGCAGCGTGCGGATCGCGGGCGCCGCATCCTTGACGCGGAATTCGGCGAGGAAGCGCGACACCTCCTCGGCGAGCAGCGACCGGGCCCCTTCGGCGGCGGCCTCGCGCTGCTGCATGTTCTCGTCCACCACCTGTTGCAGGTCGTCGATCGTGAACAGGTAGACGTCCTCGAGTTTGGCGACCTGGGGGTCGATGTCGCGGGGAACCGCGAGATCCACCATGAATATCGGCCGCCGCTTGCGCGCCTTGACGGCCGCGGCGGCGGAGTCCTTCGTCACCAGCGGCAGCGGACTCGCGGTGCAGCTGATCACGATGTCCGCCTGGGCGAGTTCCTCGGCGAGGGCATCGAGGCCGACCGCGTAGGCCTTGACCTCGGCCGCGAGGGTCTGCGCGCGCGGCAGGCTGCGGTTGGCGATCACCAGGTGACGCACGCCCTGGGCGGTCAGGTGCCGGGCGGTGAGCGCGATCATCTCGCCGGCGCCGATCAACAGCACGCGGCGGGCGCCGAGATCCGAATACACCCGCCGCGCGAGGGCGACCGCCGCGGAGGCGACCGAAACGGCGTTGGCGCCGATGCGCGTCTCGGTGCGCACGCGCTTCGCCGCGGAGAACGCCGCCTGGAACAGCTTGTGGAGCGTGGGGCCGGTGCTGCCCGCCTCCTGCGCAATGCGGTAGGCGTCCTTCAATTGTCCGAGGATCTGCGGCTCGCCGAGCACCATCGAGTCGAGTCCCGAGGCGACGCTGAAGGCGTGCTCGATCGCACCGCGCTCATGATGCAGGTACAGGCTCGCGGCCAGCTCGAGGTTCGAGCCGTGATGGCGCTCCAGCCAGGCGCTCAACTCCGCGCCCTCGGCGGAGCCCGCCCAATATAGTTCGGTGCGGTTACAGGTGGAGAGGATCACGACCTCGGCGACCCCGCGCTCCTGCCGCAGGGTGCGCAATGCCGCCTGCAGCCGGTCCTCGCTGAACGCCATTTTCTCGCGCAGAGCGATCGGGGCGGTCTTGTGGTTGATGCCGAGTATCTTGAATGACATGGGCGGCTGAAGTGGTGTTAAGTACCGGATTCTCGTGGAAAAGATGATGCCATATCAAACTTGATTGCGCGGCGGGGCAGTGCTCGTTTAGCTATAGTGCGGTCGTGTCCAGATTCAGCACTGCGTCGCGAATTTCGATCCTCATCGTCTGCGGGGCACGCGCGGCGGTGTGCGCCGCGGGCCCGGGGTTGCCGCCCGTGGCGCCGTCGGCCGCACCCGCCGAATTCTATACGTTGATGGCGGAAATCGCCCGCACACGTGAGGAGCCGCGGATCGCCGCGCTGTCCTACGCGGCCGCCGCGCGGGCCGATGCGCAGCTTTGGCCGCGCGCCGCGCGCGTGGCGGCCGACTCGCTGCAGCCGACGCTGGCCTATGCGGCGGCCCAAAACTGGATCCGGCTGGAGCCGCGGTCGGTTGCGGCGCGGCGCGTCGCGGCGGCGGCGGCCCTGTCCTTGTACGATCCCGACGCGTCCGCGGCGAACTACCGCGTCGTGATCAGCGAGGCCGGCGGCGGTGACGCGGCATTCGCGCCGGTCGAGGACGATCTGTTGGCGGCCGACGATCCGTATGCGGCGCGTCAGGTCGCCGATCATCTGGCGGCATTCTTCCCGGCGTCCG